>JBOHWA010001108.1:0-5136 GCA_050735855.1 Binatia bacterium | reverse complement strand
GCGCGCGGCATCGCTCACCGCGATGAGCGCGTCGGCCTCCGCGCCGTGGCTCGCCGCCAGGCAGGCGGCGAACGCGGCGGCCGTCTTCACCCCGTCGCACGGGCCGCCGGGGGTCAGCCCGGCGACGTCGGCATCGCTGCAGGTGGCGAGGACGCGATCGATCGGCGCGCGCAGCGCCGCCAGCCGCTTCGCCGCCGTCGCCGGATCGGCGTGGCAATCGGTGCCGGCCGGCAGGCTCCCGCGCGCGATGGCGCGCTGGCAGCCGGCCAGGATCGTCTGCGCGCGGCCGAACATCTGCCGGCCCGCGGTGGCGGCGACCTGCTGGCACGCCTGCGGGGTGGCATGCGCCGCCGCGGGCAGAAGAAGCGCCAGTGCGCCCATCACGACGAGCCGGCGGCGCCAGCAACCCTGCATGTCATTGTCCATGCCCAACGGTGCCATTGCCGCGCTGCCGAAGGCAAGGAATTGTGCGGGTAGTGGCTCAATTTGAGGTTCAGGTCAGCCTCGCCGTGAGCCGCGCTGCCGGCGAGTTGGTGGAGGGCGCCGGTCCCTCGGCGCCGGGCTGAACCCAACCGCGGTGCGCGCGGCGAGCCCGGCGGCACCGCATCGACGTCACCACGGCAGCAAAGCAGCAGCCGGCTGCACTCTACAATGACGGTGTGACCGCAGATCGGGTCCGCTTCTTGCTCGGCCGGAGGGTACGTATGGTGGTGGCGCGATGAACTGGTTGATGCGACGGCGGCAATGCGCACTGGGGCTGGTGTGTCTCGCCGTGTTGGCCGCCGGCCGGGCGGCGGCAGTGACAAGTTCCGGCGCCGGGCCCGTCATTCTCTTCGTCACTCAGCCGCCATTTGGCTACGACTTCGCCTCCGCCAACGCCGTCTTCGGCAACCATCTCCCCTACACCGGCAGCACGCCGCGCGGCGGCGACCTGTACATCCGCTACGCCGACGGCACGCTGCGCAACCTGACCGCCACGGCCGGCTTCGGCCTGACCGCGACCCAGGCGATCGCGGTGCGCGAACCGAGCGTGCACTGGGATGGCGCCAAGGCGCTGTTCTCGATGGTCATCGGCGGCACGACGCAGAACAACTATTCGCCGGTCTACTGGCAGATCTACGAGGTCAGCGGGTTCGGGGTCGGGCAGACAGTGCAGATCACCCGCCTGCCGCAGCCGGCCGACAGCAACAACGTGTCACCGATCTACGGCACCGACGACCGCATCCTGTTCACCTCCGACCGGCCGCACAACGGCAACGCGCTGCTGTATCCGCAGCTCGACGAGTACGAGTCGACGCCGACCGTCACCGGCATCTGGTCGATGAACCCCGACGGCACCGACCTCTTCCTGCTCGACCACGCCGTCTCGGGCGACTTCACCCCCGTCATCGCCTCCGACGGGCGCGTCATCTTCACCCGCTGGGACCATCTGCAGCGCGACCAGCAGAGCAACGAGGGCACGCTCGACTACGGCGCCTTCAACTACGCCTCCGAGACCAGCAGCCAGGCACTGGCCAGCAGTGCCGAGATCTTCCCCGAGCTGCGCCGCCAGCCGGCCGGCAGCACCGTGCACGGTCACGTGATGAACTTCTTCTTCCCCTGGCAGATCAACGAGGACGGCACCGGTCTCGAGACGCTCAACCACATCGGCCGCCACGAGCTCGGCCGCTACTTCGATTCGTCGCGCAACGGCCTGCCCGAGTTCATCGCGCCGCAGGCGCGGCGCACCGCCGACCGGGTGTTGCAGCTCGACGAAGACCCGCTGCGCCCGGGCTACTTCTACGCCACCACGGCGCCCGAGTTCGGCACCCACGCCGCCGGCCAGATCATCGGCCTGGATGCGCCCGAGGGCCTCAACGCCGACGACTTCGAGATCGACTACATCACCGCGCCGCAGAGCGCCGACGTGGTCGGCGACGGCGAGACGCCGCCCGCCGGCCACCCCGGCCACTTCCGCAACCCGCTGCCGCTCTCCGACGGCACCCTGCTCGCGGTGCGCACCACCTCGCCGTTTGCCGACCGCGCCGCCAGCGGCCCGCTCTCCTCGCGCTACGATTTCCACCTGGCGCGGCTGCAGTCGGGGACGCCGTACTGGACGCCTGCCGGCCGCCTGATCGCCAACGGCATCAGCAAGTCGATCTCGTACTGGGACAACCAGAGCTACCGCCAGCTCAGCTACTCGGGCGTGCTCTGGGAGCTCGATCCGACCGAGGTACGGGCGCGGCCGCGCCCGGCCCGGCATCAGGACCCGTTGCCCGAGATCGAGGCGCAGATCCTGCGCGAGGAGCTCGGCGGCGCCGCCGGCCTCGCCCGCCTGCGCGCCTTCCTGGCAGCGCGCAACCTGGCGCTGATCGTCAGCCGCGACGTCACCCGGCGCGCCGATCGCCAGCAGGACTTCAACCTGAAGATCGCCAATAGCAGCAAGCAGACCGCCCAGCCGGGCTCGACGCCGGTCGAGATCGAGTACCTGCAGCTGCTGCAGGGCGATCTCATCCGCGGCTACTCGGAGTTCCACGAGGGGCGGCGGCCGATCGCGCAGCTCATGCACGACGGGCTCAATCCGCCGGCGGCCGGCGCGCCGCCGAGCAGCGTGCGGCTGGCGGGCGACGGCAGCGTCGCCGCCATCGTGCCGGCGCGCCGCGCCCTGACCTGGCAGATGTTGAAGAGCGACGGTTCGCCGCTGGTGCGCGAGCGCTACTGGGTCACCTTCGCCGCCGGCGAGGTGCGCGTCTGCACCAACTGCCACGGCGTCAACACCGGCGACGTCGTGCTCGGCCAGCCGCCGCCGACCAACCCGCCGCAGGCGCTGCGCGATCTGGCGCGCTGGTGGCAGGCGAACTTCGACGGCACACCCGGCGCGACGGCCTCGCCGACGACGCCGGTGCCGAGCGCGACGCCCACCGCGACCGTGCCGCCGCCGACCCGCACCAGCACCGGCACGGCGACCCGCACCGCCAGCGCCACGCGCACCGCCAGCCCCTTCCCGGTCCTGCGCCTCGACGCCCTGCCCGTCCCGCTGGTCATCGGCGCCGCCAACACACTCCCCGGCGCCGGCTTCACCAACGGCTCGGTGGTGATGCTCTTCGTCGCCACCGCCGCGGGCACCGCCGGGCACGGCCCGTTCACGCCCAGCGCGCGCAGCGGCACGACCCTCACCGTCGCGCTGCCCAGCACCATCCCGCTCGGCAGCGGCTTTGCCACCGTCGTGGTGGTCAACACCGACCAGAACTACGTCCAATCGAACCCGCAGAGCCAACTGCTGCGCGGCGCGGCGGCGGCCAATCTGCCGACCATCCTGTCGGTCAACGGCGTCACCGTGCGGCCGGTCGAGATCGGCGTTCCCACCGCCAACGTCGAGACGGTGATCACCCCCGGCGCGGTGCTCACGATCGGCGGCAGCGGCTTCAGCGGCGCCCTGGTCAACCTGTTCAGCGCCGCCGGTGGCCACGGGCCGCTGACCCCGCTCGCCGGGGCCAGCGCGACGCAGGTCCAGGTAACGGTGCCCGCCGGCGTGCCCACCGGCCCCGGCGCGCTGCAGGTGGTCAACAGCCCGTACGTCGGCAACGTCACCTCCAACGCCGTCTCGCTGCCGATCGGCGCCGTGCTGACCCTCAGCGCGGTCAGCCAATCGGGCACGACGGTGACCGTCGACGGCACCGGCTTCTCCTCGCGCTCGGTGATCAACCTGTTCAACCTGCAGGGCGGCGGCGCCCCCAACCTGGGCGGCCTCAACCCCGGCGGCACCCCGCGCATCCCTTTGACCGTGCTCTCGCCGCAGCGCTTCACCTTCACCGTCCCGACCAACGCGGTCACCGGCCCAGCCTACATCCAGGTGCTCAACCCGCCGTTCATTCCGTTCTCGTCGAGCGGCAATGACCCGGATGGGGCTTTTACGATCGTGCGCTAAGCGGGCGGGGGTTGAGCCTGATCAATCTCAAATCGGGAACGGGCACGGGTACGGGTCGAGACTGAACGATTGACGCGAGGCGGCTCGCGCGCCGGGGTCGGACGCCGCATGGGGCTCGAGGCGTCCGTGCTCGGAGCCCACATTCTCCGGCCCAACTCCTCAGCATTCAACCCGTTCCCGTTCCCGTTCCCGCTCCCGCTCCGCTCCCGTGCCCGTGCCCGTTCCCGTGCCCCGATTCGAGATTGATCCCCCACCGACTCGCCATCCCCCGCCCCGATCTGTCACTATCCCCCGTGCATCATGGCACGGGTCAACCGCTTCACACCGCTGGCGCAGATGCCGGCGGTGGTGCTCGATACCGAGACCACCGGGCTCGATGTCGCCGTCGTCCGCCTGGTGCAGATCAGCGCCGTGCGCTTCGCCGACGGCCAGGTGGTGCACGAGCAGACCTTCGACCAGTTGATCAACCCCGGCCTGCCGATCCCGCCGGCGGCCAGCGCCGTGCATCACATCACCGACGACATGGTCGCGGCGGCGCCGCGCTTCGACGAGGTCCTGCCGGCGCTCGACGCGTTCCTCGACGGCGCCGTGCTGGTCGGGCAGAGCATAGGCTTCGACCTCGCGGTGCTGCTGCGCGAGACGCAGCGCATCGGCGTGCGCTGGCAACCGCCGCGCTTTCTCGACACCAAGCTGCTCGCCGCCGCGCTCGATCCCGAGGCGCGCGAGTTCGGCCTCGACGCGCTCGCCGCGCGCTTCGGCGTCACCATCGCCGATCGCCACAGCGCCCTCGCCGACGCGCTCGCCACCGCCGAGATCTTCGCCCGCCTGCTGCCGGCGCTGGCCGCCGCCGGCATCCGCACGCTGGCCGACGCCGAAGCGCACTCCAACGTCCAGACGCGCATCCGCTCGCGCCAGGCGGCACAGGGTTGGTACGACGTCACCTCGCTGCACGCCGTCGACAGCTACGAATCGGGGCGTGAGTCGCACCCGCTCACCCGCGTCGACACCTTCGCCTTTCGCCACCGGGTCGAGCACGTCATGGCCCGCCCGCCGCTGATTGTCCCGCCGGCGATGCCGATCGCCGAGGCGGTGTGTCTCATGATCGACAAGAACGTCGACGCCCTGCTCACCGGCGATGCCGGCGCCGGCCGCGCCGACGGCATCGTCACCCAGCGCGACATCCTGCGCGCCCTGGCGCGCGCCGGCGCCGGCGCATTGACCGCCCGGCT
>JBOHWA010001107.1:0-11433 GCA_050735855.1 Binatia bacterium | reverse complement strand
TGACATCTCCCGCCACTCTCGGGCAGCTGATTAGACTGTTTGATTGATTTCTGCGCCGGGGGAGGCCCGCGGCGGGAGTTCGGATGGCGACGATCTTTCATGACGAGGACGCCGATCTCGCGGCGTTGAGCGGCGAGCGGATTGCCATCATCGGCTACGGCAACCAGGGCCGCTCGCAGGCGCTCAATCTGCGCGATTCGGGCCTCGACGTGATCGTCGGCAACATCGGTGACGCCGCGCGCGAGCGGGCGACCGCGGAGGGGTTCACGGCGTTGGACATCCCCGCCGCGGTGGCCGCGGCGCAGGTCGTGATGCTGCTGATCCCCGACGAGGTGATGCCGGAGGTGTACGCGCGCGACGTCGCGCCGCAGCTCGCCGACGGCGCCGCGCTGTCGTTCGCGTCCGGGTACAACATCGCCTTCGGCCTGGTGGCGCCGGACGCGGGGCTCGACGTCGTCCTGCTGGCACCGCGCATGATCGGTGTCGGCGTGCGCGATACGTTCGTCGCCGGGCGCGGCTTCCCGAGCTTCGTCGGCGTGCACCAGGACGCCACCGGCCGCGCCCAGGCGCGGCTGCTGGCGTTGGCCAAGGGGGTGGGCTCGACGCGCGCCGGCTGCCTGGAGATGTCGATGGCCGACGAGGCCGCGCTCGACCTGTTCACCGAGCAGGGCTTCGGCCCGGCCTTCGGCGCGGTGCTGACCAGCGCCATCGAGATGATGATCGAGGCCGGCTATCCGCCCGAGGCGGTGCTGATGGAGCTCTACATGTCGGGCGAGCTGGCCTACACCGCGCAGCACTTCGTCGACACCGGCATCATCGACCAGATGGATTTCCACTCGCACACCAGCCAGTACGGCTCGATGACGCGCGGTGTCCGCTTCGCCGACATCGACCTCAAGTCGCGCATGCGTGCCGCGCTCGACGACATCCGCTCCGGCGCCTTCGCCGCCGAGTGGCAGCAGGAGCAGGCCAGCGGTGGCGAACGCTTCGAGCAACTGCGCGCCCTGCGCCGCTTCCATCCGTTGAACGAATGGGAGCAGCAGACACGGTCGGCGTTCCGCATGGCGAAGAAGTCGTAGCGCCGCTCTTTTCTCAGCGCAGAGGACGCAGAGGACCGCAGAGCGGATGGAAATCCAGAATCAAGTCGGTTCCCTCTGCGAACCTCTGCGACCTCTGCGTTGAGAAACACCTAACGGATCATTTTCGGGGGTTCACTGGATGGGCAGTGTCAGTGGGAAGTATGCCATCGCCGGCGTCGGCACGTCGCGCTTCGGCAAGCTGCAGGGCGTCAGCGCGATGGGCTTCACGCTCGAGGCGAGCAAGCGCGCGATGGAGGATGCCGGCATCGCGCGCGACGCGATCGACGGCGTGCTGGTGATGATGCCGGCGGTGATGGGCGAGCAGCACGGGTGGGCGGCGCGCGTCGCCGCGTACCTCGGCATCGAGCCGACGTACTCCGCCACCATGGACCTCGGCGGCGCCACCGCCTGCGGCTCGGTGCAGACCGCCATGGCGGCGATCGACGCCGGCCTGTGCACCACCGTGCTGTGCTGTTTCGCGACGCAGAACTGGCCGCAGGGCGTCGCCATGCAGCTCTTCGGCTCCGAGTTCCAGGTGCCGTACGGCGACATCGGCGCGCTCTGCCTCATGGGCCACATCAAGCGCCGCCAGCAGCACGAGCACGGCTTCACCGACGAGCACTACGGCACCATCGCCGTCACCTGGCGCGCCCACGCGCAGCGCAACCCCGACGCGCAGATGCGCAAGCCGATGACGCTCGACGACTACCTGGCGTCGCGCTGGGTGACCGAGCCGCTGCGCCTGTTCGACTGCTGCCCGAGCACCGACGGCGGCGGCGCCTGCATCGTCACCTCGACGGAGCGGGCGCGCGACCTGCCGCGCCGCGCGGCGCGCATCCTCGGCGGCGGCCAATCGCATTCGGCCGAGATCATCCAGCCGACCGGCAAGGGCCCGGACGGGATCGCCGGCCGGCGCGCGGCGCAGGGCACGTTCCGGATGGCGGGGGTGACACCGCAGGACATCGACGTCGCCCAGATCTACGACGCCTTCACGCCGCGCGTCATCCACGACCTCATCGCCTACGGCTTCTGCCAGCCCGACGAGGTGGGCGAGTTCATCACCGGCGGCAACCTGACCTACGGCGGCACGCTGCCCTCGAACACCGCCGGCGGCCTGATCTCCGAGGGCCACCTGTCCGGCTTCGGCCACCTGCGCGAAGCCGTCCGCCAACTGCGCGGCGAGGCCGGCGAGCGCCAGGTCCCCGACGCCGAGCTCTGCCTGGTCACCGGCTACGGCGGCGCCCCGCACGAGGCCCCGCCGACGGTCAGCTACAGCGCGCTGGTGCTGGCGCGGTGAAGGGGGACCACGGATTGCGCGGATTTCCGGATTGCGCGGAGGAGTGACGACAACGGATTAAACGGATTGAACGGATTTCAGATCCGATGACGGAGCTCCTGCATGCCGAACTGACGTTCGAGACTATCGGTGCAGCCATGGAAGTCCATCGCTCGCTGGGGCCGGGTTTTCTGGAATCAGTGTATCACCGTGGCATGGAGTGTGAGCTGCGGCATCGCGGAGTGATGTTTGAGTCGCAGGTTCGAATCGGCGTGTCATACAAGGGCGTCAAAATCGGCGAGCATGTGTTGGACTTGGTCGTCAACCGCAGCGTCATCGTCGAGCTCAAGGCAGCGAAAGAGATGAACGAACTCCACCAAGCCCAACTCATTTCGTATCTGAAGGCGGCCCGCCTTCCCGTCGGCCTTTTGATCAACTTCTCGAAGGCCAGCTTGGACTACAAGCGTATCCTGCTGAAGGATTCGCTTCGGCTCTGAATCCGTTTAATCCGTTCAATCCGTTGTTCGTCCCTAGCGGAGGTCACCGTGTTCGGTATTGAGAAACCCCTTCCCCGTCCCAGCGAGGACAGCGCGCCGTTTTGGGAGGCCGCATTCAAGGGCGAGCTGCGCATGCAGCGCTGTGGCGACTGCGGGCATGTCCGCTTTCCCCCGTCGCTGCTCTGCGCCCGCTGTCTGTCGGAACGGGCCGAGTGGGTGAAGCTCAGCGGGCGCGGGACGGTGTTCAGCTGGATCATCGTCCACCAGTCGCAGCATCCGGCGTTCAATCCGGACGTGCCCTACAACGTCTCGATCATCGAGTTGGAGGAAGGGCCGCGGCTGCACACCAACATCGTCGGCTGCCCGAACGACAAGATCCATATCGGCATGCCGGTCGAGGTGGCGTTCGAGCAGATCAACGGCGATACCGCGCTGGTCAAATTCCGCCCGCGGTGAGTAAGGTCGCCGCGCAGGGAGGAATGATGAGCGTCGCCTTCAAACGCAAACCGAAGCGGGCGCCCGCCAAAGCCAGGGCCAAGCCGCGCCGCACGTCGGCGCCGGCGGTCGATCCGGTGGCGGCCGAGATCATTCGCGGCTGCATGGAGACGATCTGCTACGAGATGGCGACGCACGTCAGCCTGACCGCGACGACGCCGATTCTCAACCAGTCGAACGAGCGCAACGCCACCATTCTCGACGGCCGCGGCGCGCTGGCGGCGCTGAGCGTCGGCATCCCGCAGTTCATGCTCAGCTCGACCCTGCCGGTGCGCTTCGCGCTCGAGTTCTTCGGCGCCGACGGGTTGTACGAAGGCGATGTGCTGGTGGCCAACGACCCGTACCACGGCGGCGGCCATCTGCCCGACTACAATATCTTCGCGCCGGTCTTTCACCGCGGCGAGCTGGTGCTGATCGCCTCCATCCAGTGCCACCACGCCGACACCGGCGGCGGCATGCCGGGCGGCTACAACGTCGACGCCGGCGACATCTGGGCCGAGGGCGTGCGCTTCCCGGCGGTCAAGATCTACGAGAAGGGCATCGAGCGGCGCGACATCACCTACTTCATGAAGGTCAACAACCGCACGCCGACCTTCATGGGCGACCTGCGCGCCCAGGTCGGCGCGGCGCAGTTGGGCGCCCGCCGCCTGCAGGAGGTGATCGCCCGCCACGGCGTCGCCGCCGTGCGCGGCGCGTCGCAGTACATGATCGCCCTCGCGGCGCGGCGCTTCCGCGCCGAGGTGGCGGCCTGGCGCGACGGCGTCTACGAGTCGGACGTCTACGTCGACCACGATCCGAAGGGCAACAAGGACATCCACATCCATTGCACGATCACGGTGAAGGGCGACCGGCTGACCGTCGACTTCACCGGCTCGGACACGCGCGAGAACCTCGCCGCCTACTCGACCTTCGGCAACACGCGCGGCTACGTCGTGGCGCAGATCGCCACGATGATGGATCCGTCGATCCCCAAGAACGAGGGCTTCTTCAACTCGATCGACCTCATCGTGCCGCCGGGCTGCTGCCTGAATCCGCCGCCCAACAAGTCGGTCGCGGCCGGCACGCACCATCCCGGCACCGAGGTCGGCGAAGCGATCGCCAAGGCGCTCGAACAGGTCATCCCCGAGCGCTGCTGCCCGCAGATCTACAAGATGGGCATGCCGACGGTGATCTTCGGCACCCACCCGAAGACCGGCCAGCTCTTCATCGATCACTCGGTCGACACCTTCGGCGCGTACTGCGGCGCGGTGAAGGGTCGGGACGGCTGGGGCGCGATGAACGTCAGCTTCGGCAACCTGATCCGCGCCACCGGCGAGATCAACGAGAGCATCTTCCCGGTTCGCCACCTGGGGCGCGACTACGCCACCGACAGCGGCGGGCCGGGGCAGTGGCGCGGCGGCTGCGGCAGCCGCTACGTCAAGCAGATCATGGCGCCGTCGCAGATCTACACCTACATGGTCGGGCGCAAGTACCCGATGCCCGGCATCGCCGGCGGCGGCAACGGCGCGCCCAACGAGCTGCGCCTGCGCGCCGGCACCGAGCGCGAGATGCTGGTCGAGACCACGGCCTTCTACGTGCCGCACGAGGCCGGCGACCGCTACGAGTATCGCTACGGCGGCGGCGGCGGCTGGGGCGACGCACTGCTGCGCGAGCCGCAGAACGTGCTCGACGACGTGCTCGACGAGTACGTGTCGATCGAGGGCGCGCGGCGCGACTACGGCGTCGTGCTCACCGGCACGCTCGAGCGGCTCGATCTCGCGGTCGACGCGGCGGCCACCTTCGCCCTGCGCGCCGCGATGCGCGCCGCCCGCCCGGCGCCCGCGGCCTGACCGACCCATGCAAGGCTACCGCATCGGCATCGACGTCGGCGGCACGTTCACCGACCTGGTTCTCGCCCGCCCGGACGGATCGATCGAGCTGGCCAAGAGCCCGACCACGCCCGAGGATCAGTCGCTCGGCGTCGTCGCCGGCATCACGCTGCTCGCCGAGGGCGAAGGCCTGACGCTCGCGGCGCTGCTGGCCAAGACCAGCGCCGTGGTGCACGGCACGACGACGGCCGACAACACGATGATCGAGATGAAGGGCGCCGTGACCGGGCTGATCACCACCGGCGGGCACCGCGACGAGATCGAGTTGCGGCGCGGCTTCAAGGAGGACATCTGGGATCCGGCGCTGGCGCCGCCACCGCCGATCGCACCGCGGCGCCGGCGCATCGGCGTGCCGGAGCGGCTCGACTACGAGGGGCGGGTGGTCACCCCGCTCGACGAGGACGCGGTGCGCGCCGCGCTGCGCCGCCTGCGCCAACTCGGCACGGAGTCGCTGGCGGTGGTGTTCATGTTCTCGTTCATCAACCCGGCGCACGAGCGCCGGGTGCGCGAGATCGCCGCCGAGGAGTGCCCCGGCCTGCCGCTGTCGCTGTCGCACGAGGTGATGCCGTCGGCGCCCGAGTTCGAGCGCACCAGCACGACGCTGGTCAACGCCTACGTCGGCCCGACCATCCGCCGCTACCTGGAGCGGCTGGTCAACCGGCTGCGCGATTCGGGCTACGCGCGCGAGCTGCTGGTGATGCAGTCGAACGGCGGCATCATGACGCCCGACTACATCGTCAACCGCCCGGTGACGACGCTCGCCTCCGGCCCGACCGGTGGGGTCATCGCGGCCTGCGCGGTCGCGGCACAGGCCAGGACGCGCGACTTCGTCTGCGCCGACATGGGCGGCACGAGTTACGACGTGTGCCTGATCCGCGGCGGGCGCCCGGAGATCAAGGCAGGGTGGAACTGGCACCACCGGTATCTCGTCGGCCTGCCGATGGTCGACATCCACTCGATCGGCGCCGGCGGTGGCTCGATCGCCTCGGTGGTCGCCGGGGCGCTGCAGGTCGGCCCGCGCAGCGCCGGCGCGCAGCCGGGACCGATCTGCTACGGCCGCGGAGGTCAGGCGGTGACCGTGACCGACGCCAACGCGCTGCTCGGCTATCTCAACCCGAGCGATTTCTGCGGCGGTCGCATGACGCTGCAGACCGACGGCCTGCGCGCCGCGATGGAGGCCCAGATCGGCGCGCCGCTCGGCCTCGACGCCGTCGCGGCGGCGCATGGCATCTACCGCCTGGTGAACGCCAACATGGCCAATGCCATCCGTCGCGTCGCCGCCCAGCGCGGCGTCGATCCGCGCACGCTGGCCATGGTGGCCTACGGCGGCAACGGCCCGGTGCACGCGACGGCGCAGGCCGAGGAGCTCGGCATCGCCGAGGTGCTGGTGCCGAAGTTGGCGCCGGCATTCTCCGCCCTCGGGCTGCAGCTCTCCGATCACCTGGTCGACGAGATGCGCGCCTACATCGCGCCGATGGGGCAGGTGGACGTGGCGCGGGTCAGCGCGCTGTTCGCCGAGATGGAAACCGCGGCGCGCGCCGTGCTGGGCAAGCGGCGCGGCGCGCACCGCCGGCTCGAGGTGCAGCGGCTGATGAACCTCTGCTACCCCGGCCAGACCTTCGACATGAGCGTGCCGGTCGCCGCCGCCAACGGGCATCTGACCGCGCGCGGCCTGGCCGACACCGTCGAGCGCTTCCACGCCCTGCACGAGGAGCTGCACACCTATGCCTCGCGCGACGAGCAGCCGATCCTGCGTGGCCTGCGGCTGACGCTGGTCGGCGTCACCGACAAGCCACACCTGCCGACCTTCGGCCGCTCCAGCGCCGCGCCGCCGCTCAAGGGCCGCCGCCAGGCGTTCTTCGCCGGCCGCTTCGTCAGTGCGCCGATCTACGACGGGCCGCGCGTGCGCGTTGGCCAGCGCATCAGCGGCCCGGCGATCATCGAGGAGCCGTTCACCACTATCGTCGTACACCCGAAGCAGCGCGCCTCGCTCGACCGCTTCGGCAACTACCACATCGTCGGCGCGTAGCGTCGTCGGGTCGCGATCGGACAGGAGACTTCACCGCGGAGGCGCGGAGAAGCGGAGACGTGCGGCCAGGCGCGACGCGACCTCTAGCTCGCGAGGAAATATCTAGAGAACTAGTTTTCGGAGGAATTGGGCCCGGATCTCGAGCAGCCGCTCTCCGCTCCTCCGCGTCTCCGCGGTGAAAGCTCTTGTCACCCCGAGCTCAGCTCGCCTGCTTGAAGGCGCGGCCGATCTTCTTGCGGTTGCGGTTGATGTCGCGCAGGTAGGCGATGCCTTGTTCGGCGACGTCGGTGCCGACCACCTCGTCGTCCTCCAATGCCAACTCGTCCATGTCGACCCACATGGCGTAGATCGGCTTGGTGCGCTCGGTGATGATGCCGGCCTTCAGCAGGGTCTTGATCAGGACGCGGAAGATGTTGGTGCTCTCGGTCATCAGGCGGCGGCGGTCGGTGTCGGTGAACGCCTCCATCACGGCGCTGCGCACCCACTGCCAGTCGAGGCCGAACTGGGCGTAGATGGCTTGCTTCTGCTCGGCGTTGATGAGGTTGAAGAGCAGTGTCTCGAAGCACTTCGCCGCCCAGGCTTCGACCTTCTCGTGCTCGGCCTCGGTCAGCTTCGGCACCGTGCGGTCGGCCCAGATCTTGCCGAACTTGTGGTGGAAGGCCTCGTCGGTCATCACCATCTGGACCAGGCGGCGCAGCAAGGGGTCGGTGGTCTTCGAATGCACCGTGGCGAAGGCGCCCATCGCCAGGCCTTCGATCAGCATCTGCATGCCGATCAGCTTCTTGTAGACCTCGGGGGCGAGCACCAGCTCGTTCATCAGCGCCTTCAGCGTCGAGCCGGCCGGCAGCGGGGTGCCCCAGCGGCGGGCGATGTACTGCGCGAAGCCGGTGACGTGGCGCGCTTCCTCGCGCGTCTGGTTGGCGGCGTACTCCTGCGCCCCCGGATCGCGCAGGATCATGCACAGGCTGGCGGACAGCGACAGCGCGCCCTGCTCGCCGTGCAGGATGCTCGACAGCATGAAGCGGGTGTTCTCGTTGGCGAGGTGGACCTGCTGCGCCTCGTCGAGCTTCTCGACCACGGCGCAGTTGAGCTCGATCACCATCGAACGCGGCATCAGCATGTCGGAGGTCAGGTCGAAGGCGCCGCCGTAGTCGAGGTAGGCCGGATCGGTCGGATCCCAGAAGTGATCGTGGGTGGCGGCGATGATCGTGTCGAACGCGCCGGTGCGCTCGCCGTAGCGGTCGACCGCGATCATGCCGGCGAAGTCGTCGCGGTCGAGCGTGTTGTAGATCGGATCGTGCGTGATGTGATCGGGCATGTTCAGCTCCTGCAGGGGGATACGGACACCGGGCGGCTGCCCGGCGCCAGCGTGTCGGCGCTATCCAGGCGCTATCAGAGGGGATCGACGCCGTGCCGTCAAGCGGGGACTGCCGCGCGTGTGTCGGCTGTCTGGTCATTTCGTCGGGGCTGCGGTAATTTTGCCCGGTGTTGAAGGGGCTGGGGGCAGACCCGACCGATCACGGCGCACGTGCGCGCGGCGGGGCGAAGGTGAGGTGACGTCGTGAGGATTGGAATGCGCACTGTCCGCCTGGGCGGCCTGGTCGTGCTCCTGCTTGGACTGGCGCTGCCGCTGCGCGCCGATGAGCCGGCGGCGACGCAGACCGTCGAAACGCTGCACGCCGCGCTGCTCGGTGTGATGAAGGAGGCCGGGACGCTCGGCTACCAGGGCCGCTACGACCGCCTTGCCCCGGTGCTCGAGACGCACTTCGACTTTCCCTTCATGGCGCGCTTCGTCCTCGGTCCGGGGTGGCCGGCGCTCGGCCCGGCGGATCAGCAGCGCTGGATCGAAGCGTTCTCGCGCATCACCACCGCGACCTATGCCTGGCGCTTCAAAGGCTACACCGGTGAGAGCTTCAAGACCCTCGGGCAGGAGCCGGCCGCGCAGGACACCCTGTTCGTGCGCACGGTCGTCGACCGCACCGATGCCGACGACGTCGAGCTGACCTACCGGCTGCGCAAGACCGACGCCGGCTGGCGCATCATCGACATCTACCAGAAGGGCACGGTCAGCGAGCTCGCCCTGCGCCGCTCGGAGTATTCGGCCGTGCTCAAGCGCGACGGGTTCGAGACGCTGCTGGCGACGGTGAATGCCAAGCTGGCGGGCTACGCGGCGGGGACGGCCACCGAGCCGGAGTAGGGCGCCGGCCGCGTCAGTCGGCGACGGTCGGCGACGGCTCGTCGGCGTCGCTCGGACGGTGGTGACCGCGCCGCTTCCAGATCTCCGCCGTGCGCGTCTGGTAGTACGCGTTGGCCAGCGAGGAGTAGTAGTCGACCGACGACTCGCGCAGCGCGCCGATCGCTTCGTCGTAGGCTTCGCGCGTCGAGAGGCCGAACGAGCCTTCGTAGATGAAGATCTGCACGAAGGGCAGAAAATAGAGCGTCGGCTGGAGGAAGAGGTCGACGACGCCGCCGAAGGCGTCGCGGGTGGTGTTGGGTCCGAAGAACGGCAGCACCAGATAGGGCCCGCTGTCGACGCCCGACAGCGCCAGCGTCTGGCCGAAGTCCGAGCTGTGGCGCTCCATGCCGATCGCCGCGGCGGGATCGAACAGGCCACCGATGCCGATCGTGGTGTTCACCGCGAAGCGCTGGATGGTGATGCTGGCGTCGCGCCACTCGCGTTGCAGCAGATCGTTGACCAGCACCGACGGCGAGTTGACGTTGAGGAAGACACGCCGCACCGCGCGCCGTGCCGGTCCCGGCACGATGAACTGGTAGGTGTTGACCACGGGGTCGACCACAAAGCGCGCCAGCTGGTCGTCAAACCACAGCACCCCGCGGTTGGTCCGCTCGAACGGGTCGGGGAAGCTGGTGGGCTCGTCGGCGTAGCCGAGGGCGAAGTCGTCAACCGCGGCCGGCGACGGCGCGGGCGCGGCGGCATCCGACGGCGGCGCTGGATCGGCGCGCCCCACCCCTGCGGCCAGCGCCGTGGCGCAGAACACCAGCGCTGCGGCGAGCGCACGGCGGCGGGGGGTCTCGACGTACGTCATGCGCGGACGAAGGGCGGGCTGAATTGAACCGCCGGCACCGTACACGCCGCGCCGCCACGGTACCAGCCCCTTGTGCCGCTGTGCTGGCATTCCGCCATACTTCGGGTAGCTTGGCTGGAACATGGATCAGCCCGGCGTGCCCGACGAGCCCGTCTCGCCCGATCATTCATGGCCGGCGGTGCGTGGCCGCCTGGCGACGCTGTGGGCGGCCGCTCGGCTGGTGCTCGGCGTGCTGCTCATCGTCCTTGGCGTGATCGGCATGGTGCTGCCGGTGCTGCCCGGTGTGCCGCTGCTGATCGCCGGGGTCGCCTTGCTCGGCACCGAGCACTGGATGGTGAAGCCGTTTCACGACCGCCTGCAGCGCTGGCGCGGCGGCGAGAAGCCGTCCGACCCGCCGCCCTCCGGCTGACGCCGGCGGTCGGGTGAGGGGCGGCTCGGCGGCAGCCTCGCCCTCCCGTCATCGTCTGCGGCGCTGGCCCTCCCGGCGCGGCTCCACAGGGGCGCGGCGATGCGGTATGTGCCGCCGGTGTCGCGCCTGCCCGCTGCGCTGCTTGCCGTCGCGCTGTTCTCGGTCTACGCCGCCGGCGCCTGTCCGACGATCTATGTCGGCGACAGCGGCGAGCTGGTCGCGGCGGTGCACGTCCTCGGCGTGCCGCACCCGACCGGCTACCCGCTCTACGTCCTGCTCGGCAAGCTGTGGAGCCTGGCCGTGCCGCTCGGCTCGATCGCCTACCGCATGAGCCTCTTCAGCGCCGCGTGCGCGGCGCTGGCCGGCGCGCTGGTCTATCAGGTCGGCCGCCAGCTGGCGCTGGCGCCGAGCGCGGCGCTGTGTGCGGCGCTGCTGTTCGCCTTCTCGCCGAGCTTCTGGGGCGAGGCGACGGTGCAGCGGGTCTACGCGCTGAACGCGCTCTTCGTCGCCCTGGCGACGCTCTGCGCCGTCCGCTGGCAGATGCGCAACGAGCCGCGCTGGTTGGTCGCCACGGCGCTGGTCTGTGGCCTCGGCGCCGCCAACCACACGTTCATGGCGCTGTACGCGGTGGCCTTCGCGCTCGCCGCGGCGGCGCGTGTCGCCGTCCTCGCCTGGCGCGTCGGCCCGGCCGTCGCCGTGTCGCAGGCCGGGGTGCGATGGGGCGGCCGCAGCC
>JBOHWA010001106.1:0-6485 GCA_050735855.1 Binatia bacterium | reverse complement strand
CGGCGACCCGCCGCGGCGCGTGGTCGCCGTGTTGATGCGCCGGGCGATGGCGCGTAGTAGGCACTGCGCATGGCGAGCGAGGCGGGGGGCGGGGCGATCTCGCGCCGGGCGGCGACGCTGCTGTTGTTGGCGGCGGGGCTGACGGTGGGGTGGCTGACGCCGCCGCAGCGCATCGCCGACGCATCGCCGTACGTGATGATGGCGGACAGCCTGTGGCACGACGGCGACCTGGCCTACGCCCCCGAGGACTACGCCCGCACCCGCGTCATGCAGTTCCAGGATCTGCCGGTGGGGCTGATGCTGCTCGAGCACGGCGACGGCTGGCTCTACGCCAAGCCGCTGCTCTACCCGCTGGTGGCGCTGCCCTTCTATGCCGTCTTCGGCGTGCAGGGCTTCATGGTGCTGAACGGCCTCCTGTGCGCCGTGCTGTTGCTGCTCGGCGCCGACATCGCCGCGCCGCGGCTCGGCTGGCGCGCCGGGCTGCTGGCGGCGCTGGTGGTGTTCGGCGGCTCGGTGACTTTCGTCTATCGATTCTGGATCGATCCCTTCCTGCTGCTCACCTGTCTGGCGGCGGTGGCGGTGGCGAGCTGGCAGCGGCGGCGTCCGGGCGCCTGCGCCGCCGCGATCGCGTTGATGGCCGCGGTGCGTTTTCCCTACCTGGCGCTGGTGGTGGCGCCGGTCGGGCTGGCCCTGCACGCGCGCCAGTGGCGGGCGCTGGTGCGCTTCGCGCTCGTCGGCCTGTTGGTGGCGGGCGGCGCGCTGCTGGCGACGCGGCTGGCGACCGATCAGTGGTCGCCGTACACCGGCCAACGCCACTACTTCGGCAGCGACGTGCCGTACCGGACCGCCGCCACCCCGGCGGGGTTCGCGGCCAGCCGCGACGTCGCGTTCGAGGCCCGCGCGCTGCCGGCGGTCGCCGACGTGGCGCAGGGGCTGTCGAACTTCGTCTTCGGCCGCTTTGGCGGCATCCTGCTCTATTTCCCGACCTTCTTCGCCTGCGCCTTCTGGGTGCGGCGCTGGACGGCGGACAAGGTCGCCTGGCCGTTGGCGGTCGCCGCCTTCGCCCTCACCCTGGTGGTGGTGATCCCGCACAACAGCCTGGGCGGCGAGCACGCGGTCGGCAACCGCTTCTTCGTCGTGCTGCCGGCGGCGCTGGTGCTGATCGATTCCATCGGCTGGCAGCCGTGGCGGCTGCTGCCGACCGCGCTGCTGGTGCTGCTCGCGGTGCCGGTGATCCAGGCGCCGCAGGAGTTCAGCCGCGGCCCGGGCCGGCAGATGGTGCTGGCGCCCTACCGCTGGTTTCCGTTCGAGTGGCCGCTGGTGCGGCACGTCTACTTCCCGGGGCGCTTCGGCGACCTGCACGCGCTGACCGACAACCAGTACTACTGGGAGCCCGATCCGGGCGGCGTCTGGACGATGGGCGGGCGGACGGCGGAGTTCGTCATCACCCGCCGCGCCGACCGGCCGGTGACCGTGCAGCTCTGGTCGCTGCTGCCCGAGGCCGAGATCGCCGACGGCGGCGTCGCCCAGACCATCCCCTTCGACGGCCAGCGCCGCTCGATCACCCTGAGCCACCCGATGGCGATGGTGCGCGACGAGTACGGCGGCGCCGACGAGCCACTGCTGGCGGTCTATTGGCTCACCGTCACGACGCCCCACGGCGTCACCAAGGGGGAGGACCCGCGCTACCTCGGGGTGTTCGTTCAGCTGCTGCCCCCCGCCGAGGAATGAGCGGCGGTGCGATGATGGACGCGCGCTGTCCGCCGCAGATCGACCTGCCCCCGCGGCTTGGCGTCTGGCTTGTCGCCCTCGCGCCGCTCGCCTACTTCTGGCGGGCGACCAGCGGGCAGATTCTGCTCGCCTCGGGCGACGCGCTGCTCTACTTCTTTCCGATGCGCCGACTGGCGGCGCAGTTCCTCGCCGCCGGCTACCTGCCGCTGTGGAATCCGTACATCTTCAGCGGCTTCCCCTTCCTGGCGGTCAGCCAGATGGCCGTGTTGCATCCGGGCACCTGGCTGTTCCTCGTCCTGCCGCCGGTGTGGGCGATGAACGTGCAGGTCCTGGCGACCTTCGTCATCGCCGGCCTCGGCACCTACGCCTACTGCCGCGCGGTGCGCAGCAGCGTGTTCGGCGCGACCGTCGCCGGCCTCACCTTCCCCTTCGCCGGCTTCATGCTCGGCCACCTCGGTCACACCGGCCTGGTGCAGGCCGCCGTCTGGCTGCCGGCGGTGCTGTACTGCGTCGAGCGCCTGCGCCATCGGGCGGCGCTGCGCTGGGTGGCCGGGGGCGCGGCGGCCATCGCGCTGGCGATCGTCGCCGGCCATCCCCAGATGCCGGCGATGTCGCTGTTCACCGCCGCCGCGTACGCCGCCTTCTTCAGCCTCGCGGAGCGCCCGCCGGCCGGACGGCGGCGCTATCTCGCCTGCTGCGCCGCCATGTTCGGCGGCGGCGTGTTGCTCGGCGCCGTGCAACTGCTGCCCACCGCCGAGCTGGCGGCACAGAGCCTGCGGGTCAATCTCAGCTTCGACGACTTCGCCGCCTACGCGCTGCCGCTGGCGCAGCTGCCGATGCTGCTCTTTCCCTACCTGTTCGGCGGCGACGGGGCGCACGCGTATTGGGGGGCATGGAGCATCTACGAGCTGCTCGGCTACGTCGGCATGCTGCCGCCGATGCTGGCCCTGGCCGCCCTGCCTTTGGCGCGCCGCGATCGCGTCGTCCAGTTCTGGCTGCTGCTCGCCGCGCTGGCGGGGTTGTTGACCCTCGGTGCGGCGACGCCGCTGGCCCGCGTCATGTACCACGTCCCGGTGTGGAATCTGTTTCGCGGCGCCGCGCGCACCTTCCTGCAGTTCGATCTGGCGCTGGCGGTGCTGGCGGCGCTCGGCGCGACGCACGCCGTGGCGCGCTACCCGGCCCGCCTGCGCGGCGGCGCGCTGGCGGTCGCCGCCGTCACCGCGCTGACCGCGCTGGTCGCCGTGTTCGCCGGTGCCTGGCTGTGGCGGCCGCAGGCGGCGCGCGCCGGGCTCGATCCGACGCAACTCGCCGCGCTGCTGGCCTGGGACAATCCGGCCATCTGGCAGCCGCTGCTCTGCGCCGCGGCCGCGGCGCTGGTGCTGCTGGCGCTGGCGCGCCACCCGCGGCGCGCCCTGCTGCTCGTCGCCCTGGCCGTGCTGGCGGCCGATCTGGTCGGCTTCGGCCGCCGCCTGCCGCACCCCATGTTGCGCGCCTGGCGGGTGGGCGCGCCGACCGACTACATCCGCTGGCTGACCGCCAACGGCGCGGACGCGGCGCACGACCGCATCGCGCTGATCAACACCGGCGTCTCGCGCGCGGTGCGGCTCGATCTGGCGCTGTGGGATCTGCCGATCATCAACGGCTACGAGCCGTTGATGCTGTCGCGCTACAGCGAGTTCGCCGCCGGCATGAGCTACTTCGGCAGCATCCCGGACACCGCGATCGCCACCCGCCCGCTCTTTCTCGATCTGCTCAATACCACCTACCTGGTGACCGTGCTGCCGTCCCGCACCGAGCTGCCGCTCGGCGCGGTGCCGTCCGACCAGCCGTTCGAGCTGACCCTGCGCGCCGGCGAATCGCTCGAGTTCGCCCTGCTCCAACCGCAGCGGACGACGCGCGTCGACGTCGTCTCGTCGCTCAGCGGCTCGCCCGCTCTCGCCGACGGCACGCCGGTGGCGCGCCTGGTGGTCGAGGGCGCCGATGGGGCGCGCGCCGAGGCGATGCTGACCGCCGGCGCCGATACGGCGGAGTGGGCCTGGGACCGCGCCGACGTGCGCGACGTGATCCGCCACCGCCGCGCCGAGGTATTCGAGAGCTTTGCCGCCGACGGCTTCGCCGGCCACCGCTATGTCGCCCGCGTCGCACTGCCCGTCGCGATCGTCGCGCAGCGCGTGCGCGTCGAAGCGCTGGCACCCTATGCCGAGCTGCTGCTGACCCGCCTGAGCCTGGTCGATGAGGCGACCGGCGCCAGGCAGCATCTGACCGCCCTGCAGGCGCTGGGGCGCGATCCGCAGCGCTGGGAGTCCGTCTTTACCGGCGAGCTCGTCGAGATCCGCCGCAACCACCGCGCGCTGCCGCGCGCCTGGCTGGTCCCGGCCGTGCGGCCGCTGGCGGCGGCGCAGATCGTCGCGGCGGTGCGCGATGGCCGCCTGCCCGACGGCACCCCGTTCGATCCGCGCGCCGTGGCGCTGGTGGACGGCGCTCCCGCCGCCGACTACCCGCCGCTCGATGCGGCGGCGACGGTCGAGGTGGTGCGCTATGAGCCGAACCTCGTCGAGCTGCGCAGCCGCTCGGCCACACCGGCGTTTCTGGTGCTGAGCGAGGTCGACTTTCCGGGCTGGCAGGCGACGGTCGACGACGCCGCGGTGCCGATCGTGCGCACCGACGGCGTGCTGCGCGGCCTGCCGCTGCCGGCCGGCGAGCACGTCGTGCGCTTCGCCTACCGGCCGCGGTCGGTGCAGGTCGGCGCCGGGATCAGCGCCGCCACGGCGCTGCTCTTCGCCGGCGCGGGGGCTTGGAGTCTACGCCGCGGCGTGGGAGGAGGACGAGGATGAGCGATCAACGCCCCGACGTGACGGTCCTGCTGCCGGTGCTCAACGAGCGCGACAACCTGGTCGAGCTGCTGCCGCGGCTCGACCGCGTGCTGGCGCAGCTCGGCTGCCGCAGCGAGGTGCTGGTGGTCGACGGTGGCTCGACCGACGGCACCGCCGACGTCGGCCGCGCCGGCGGCGCCCGGGTGATCGTGCAGCAGCTGCCGGGCTACGGCGGCGCCCTGCGCGAGGGCTTCGCGGCGGCGACCGGCGAGTACGTGCTGACGCTCGACGCCGACCTGTCGCACGATCCGGACTTCGTCCTCAAGATGTGGCGCGCCCGCAGCGCGGCCGACATCGTCATCGCCTCGCGCTACGTCAAGGCCGGCGTCGCCATCATGCCCTGGAGCCGCCTGGTGCTGAGCCGCGTGCTCAATCGCTTCTTCGCCTCGGGCCTCGGTCTGCCGGTGAGCGATCTCTCGAGCGGCTTCCGCCTCTACCGTCGCGCCGCGCTCGAGCAGATTCCGCTCGTCGGCCGCAACTTCGAGGTGCTCGAAGAGGTGCTGGTCAAGGCCTACGCCGAGGGCTGGCGCATCGTCGAGCTGCCCTTCACGTACTTCCCGCGCGAGCACGGCACCTCGCACGCCCGCGTCGTCGCCTTCGGCCTCGATCTGCTGCGCGCCTTCGGGCGCCTGTGGTCGTTGCGCAACTCGGTCGAATCGGCCGACTACGACGAGCGCGCCTTCTACAGCCGTATCCCGCTGCAGCGCTACTGGCAGCGCCGCCGGCACCAGATCATCACCGAGATGGCGCGCGGCTGCGGGCGCACGCTCGACGTCGGCTGCGGCTCGAGCATCATCCTGCAGAGCCTCAACCACGCCGTCGGCCTCGACGTGCAGCAGAACAAGCTGCGGTATATGCGCCAGTACGGCGTGCCGCTGCTGCGCGGCTCGGTGATGGCGCTGCCGCTGCGCGACGCCAGCTTCGACTGCGTCGTCTGCTCGCAGGTGATCGAGCACATCCCGGACGACCCGGCGATCATGACCGAGCTGGTGCGCGTGCTGCGGCCGGGGGGCCTGCTGATCCTCGGCACGCCCGACTACGCCACCATCGGCTGGCGCGCGATCGAACCGCTCTACGGCCTCGCCGCCCCCGGCGGGTACAAGGACGAGCACATCACCCACTACACCCGCACCAGCCTGCAGGCGCTCGGTGAACGCTACGGCCTGACCGTCACCGGCCACGCCTATGTGGCACGCAGCGAGCTGGTGATGACCATGCGCAAGCCGGCGGCATAGCGCCGCGCGTGGGAGAGCGCGGGCCCACGATGCGGCGCGGGTTGCCCATCGCCGTCGTGCTGGCGGCGCCAATCGTCTGCCTGTGGCCGGCGGTCACCGGACGCCTGCTGCTGGCCTCGTACGACGGGCTGTGGATGTTCCTGCCGCTGCGGGTAGTGGTCCGCGACCAACTCGTCGCCGGCGAGCTGCCGCTCTGGAATGCCTGGATCTTCTCCGGCTTCCCGCTGCTCGGCGCGATGGTGGCCGGGGTGGTCAATCCGCTCAACGCGCTGTTCCTGCTGCTGCCGCCAGAGATCGCCGCGAACGCCACCGTGTTGGCGAGCCTGGCGGTGGCCGGGCTGGCGACCTACGGCTACGCCCGCCACATCGGCTGCAGCCGCGTCGCGGCCTGCTTCAGCGGCGTGACCTTCGTCCTCAGCGGGCCGTTGGTGGCGCGCCTCGGCAACACGCCGGTGCTGCAGGGCACGGTGTGGTTGCCGCTGATGGCGCTGGCGGTCGAGCGCGTCCGGCAGCAGCCGTCGGCACGCGCCGTGGCACTCGGCGCCGTGGCCGTCGCGTTGGCGCTGCTCGTCGGTCACCCTCAGATGCCGGCCTACGCGCTCGCCACGGTGGCGGTGTACGCCGCGGCGCGCGGGCTCACCGTCGC
>JBOHWA010001105.1:0-6666 GCA_050735855.1 Binatia bacterium | reverse complement strand
GTCGACGCAAGCCCGGCGCCGAGGGCCCGGCGCCCTCCAGGGGTGGCGTAAACGATGCGCGGTCGGATCGCCCTGATGTCGTCGAAGGGCACGCGCTGGTCGCCGAGGCCCCCGCCGTGTTCAATGGCGGCGCCCGCGGCGTCATGCGCGTCGTCGGCGCCAACGAGCACAACCTGCGCGATCTCAGCCTCGATCTGCCGCGCGACAAGTTCGTCGTCGTCACCGGCCTGAGCGGCTCGGGCAAGTCGACGCTCGCCTTCGACATCATCTACGCCGAGGGCCAGCGCCGCTACCTCGACAGCCTCTCCACCTACGCGCGGCAGTACGTGAAGATCCTGCCGCGGCCCGACGTCGAGCTGCTCGCCGGTGTCCCGGCCACGGTCGCCATCGAGCAGCGCATGAGCCGCGGCAGCCGCAAGTCGACCGTCGCCACGGTCACCGAGATCTATCACTACCTGCGCCTGCTCTACGCCAAGATCGGCGTGCAGCACTGCACCACCTGCGGCGACGCGCTCGCCCCGCTGAGCCGCGAGCAGATCGTCGCGCATATCAAGCAGGAGCTGCGCGGCGGCACGGTGACCCTGCTCGGCCCGGCGGTGCGCGGACGCAAAGGCATCTACAAGGAGCTCTTCCAGGCGGCGCGCAAGCTCGGCTTCACGCAGGCGCGCATCGACGGCACGGTGGTCGCGCTGCAGCCGATGCCGGCGCTGGCCCGCTACAAGGAGCACGACATCGACATCGTCATCGGCGCGACCGACGGCAAGGCGAAGAGCCCGGCGCTCGACGATCTGGTCGCCAGCGCCTTGCGCCTCGGCGGCGGCACCGTCATCGCGCGCCGCGGCGACAGCGAGCGGCTCGACCGCGAGCGGCTCTACTGCGGGCGCTGCGGCGTCGGCTACGAGGCGCTCGATCCGCGCCTGTTCTCCTTCAACAGCCGGCAGGGCGCCTGCACGGCGTGCGACGGCATGGGCAGCGAGGCGACGTTCGAGATCGAGCAGTTGATCGGCGACGGCGAGCGGCCGCTCGGCGAGGCGCTGCTCGAAGCCCTGGCGCCCGGCGGCCTGGCGGCCAAGCGCGTCGTCAAGCAGGTCGCCAAGGCGCACCGCATCTCATTGAAGAAGCCGGCCGCCAAGCTGACGGCGCGGCAGCGCAGCGCCTTCTTCGACGGCACCGGCGGCCTGCTGCACACGCTGCACGAGCTGCTGCTCGAGGACGAGGACGTCGCCACCGGCCTCGGCGCGCTGCTCGGCGAGCGGCCGTGCGCCACCTGTGCCGGCCGGCGGCTGAACGCGCGCGCCCAGGCCGTGCGCGTGCAGGGCCGCGCCATCTGGGAGCTCGCCGCCGAATCGGTCGCCGACGCGCGCCGTGCGCTCGCCGCCTACACGTTCACCGACCGCGAGGGCGCCATCGCCGAGAGCATCATGAAGGAGATCATGCCGCGGCTGCAGTTCCTCGAGGAGGTCGGCCTGCCGTACCTGACCCTCGACCGCCCGGCCGACACGCTCTCCGGCGGCGAGGCGCAACGCATCCGGCTCGCCGCCCAGCTCGGCTCCAACCTGCGCGGCGTCTGTTACATCCTCGACGAGCCCACCATCGGTCTCCACCCGCGCGACAACGCGATGCTCATCCGCACGCTGCAGGGCCTGAAGGACAAGGGCAACACGCTGCTCGTAGTTGAGCACGACGAGGCCACCATCGCCGCCGCGGACCTGGTCATCGACCTCGGGCCGGGCGGCGGCAAGCGCGGCGGCGAGCTGGTGGCGATGGGCACGCCGGCGAGTCTGATGCAGCAGCCGGCGTCGATGACCGGCCGCTTCCTCGGCCGCAGTCGGCCGCGCCTCGGGCCGCTACGCGAGGTCGCCAAGCGCCCGCGCCTGCGCGTGCGCGGCGCCGCCGAACACAACCTCAAGTCGATCGACGTCGAGCTGCCGCTCGGCGCCTGGACCTGCGTCACCGGCGTCAGCGGCTCGGGCAAGTCGACGCTGGTGCGCGATGTCCTCTACGCCGGCCTGCGGCGCAAGCTCGGCCTCGCGGCCGGGCGCGTCGGGCGCTTCCGGCAGCTCGAGGGCCACGAGGCGGTCGAACGCGTCGTCGAAGTCGACCAGACGCCCATCGGCCGCACGCCGCGCTCGACGCCGGCGTCGTACGTCGGCTTCTGGGACGAGATCCGCCGCCTCTTCGCCGGCACGCCCGACGCGCGCAGTCGCGGCTACACCGCCAGCCGCTTCTCGTTCAACGTCAAGGGCGGCCGCTGCGAGACCTGCGCCGGGCAGGGCCGCATCAAGATGGAGATGAGCTTCCTGCCCGACGTCTACGTCGAGTGCGATACCTGCGTCGGCCTGCGCTTCAACGACGAAACCCTCGCCGTCGCCTACGGCGGCAAACACATCGGCGACGTGCTGGCGATGACGATGGAGGAAGCCGCCGAGTTCTTCGCCGCGGTGCGCACCATCGCCCACCCGCTGCGCCTGCTCACCGCCATCGGCCTCGGCTATCTCACCCTCGGCCAAGGCAGCCACACCCTCTCCGGCGGCGAGGCGCAGCGCATCAAGCTCGCCTACGAGCTCGGCAAGGAATCGCGCGGCGCGACGCTCTACGTGCTCGACGAGCCCACCACCGGCCTGCACTTCGCCGACATCGAGTGCCTGATCGACGTCCTGCACCGCCTGGTCGACCGCGGCAACACCATTGTCACGATCGAGCACAACCTCGACATCATCAAGGAAGCCGACTGGCTCATCGACCTCGGCCCCGAAGGCGGCGCCGCCGGCGGCCAACTGGTCGCCATGGGCCCGCCGACCGACATCCTCACCGCCAAACGTTCGCACACCGCCCGCTTCCTGCGCGCCTTCCTCAACGGCAACACCCAGTCCACCGCCGTGTCGTGAAAGCCGGAAGCCGGGGTCGGACCTCCGCAAGTACTCAATCAGGGTGCACATTGTTCCATTCTTGGGCTCGGTATGCGGCTTAGGCACGCTATTTCACGGGCCAAACGTGCCCTCTAAGCAAAGCGTCCCCATTCCGTCATCTTCGCAGGGTCGCGCCACGTTAGAAGCCTGTTTTTACTCGTGAAAACATGGCGTCAAGCCCCTACTAACGCGCCTAGTGAGGCGAATCTCGCATGCTACAGAGCAGTTGCGCTGGTCCGACCCCGATTCCCCCCCGATTCCCCCGCACAGGAGAGACGCATGAAGACGTTGATTGTTGCTATCGCCCTCACCGCCGTCACCTCCGCGAGCTCTGCTGCCGCTCAATGCTGCGGTGATTGCGCCGGTGACGGGACCGTCAGCATCGCCGACCTCATCGTCGCGGTGAACAACGCGCTCGGCGGCTGCGGCATCACCACCGCCACGCCGGTGCGCACGGCGACGCCGACGCGCAAGCCGACCGCCACCCGCACGCCCTCCGATCGCTGTCCGTCGACCTTTGCCGATACCGGCACCAACCAGTGCACCTTCCGTGGGCTCTACAATGAAGGGTGCGGCTTGCAGGTCGACGCGACCTTCTCCAGCAACGGCAACACCATCATCGTCACTGTCGCGACCGGCATTCCCAATCCGCCGATCGTCTCCTTCAGCGCCGTGCTCGACACCGCGACGCGCGCCAATCTCACCGCCTGGTCGACCGACAACTTCCAGCACACCAACCTCACCGCCGGCGCGCTGCAGCTCAACGACAACCGGCGCGAGCTGGTCATCTTCCCCAACGACCCGCCCTTCATGATCCAGGGCTGCAACTTCGTTCGCTACCTGGGCGATTACCTCGAGCCCGACAACCTGAGCGCCACCAACGCGATCGCGCTCGACGCTGGCGCCTTCGACCGCGTCGAATCGCGCCCGACCCCGCGCCCGCCGGAGCTCTCCCACACCGGCGAGTGATTCGCCCGGCGCTCGCTCACGGCTGTTCGGCGACCGCCTCGCGCCCCTTGTCGGTGAGATGGAAGGTCTGGTCGCTGAACGTCACCAGGCCCTCGCCGACCAGCCCCTCCATCAGCTTGGAGAAGGCCTCGTGCGCGGCCTGGTACATCAACTTGCTGTGCCCGTGCAGCAAGGCGATCGACACCGACCCGCCCTGCTTGTTGAGGAATTTCAGAATCCCGCGGCGCGCCGCGTCCTCATCGATGTTCATCGTCGGATCCTCCACGCCGCAGCCATACCGATGTCGCCCCGGTTGTCCAACGCGGCGGCCAGCCAGGCGGGCACGGACGCCCGCGCTACGGATGTGCCGCGAGCGGGGCCGTGCAGCGCGGGTCGTTCTCCTGCAGGAAGGTGATCAACGCTTCCGACAAGTTCAGCGCGACGCAACCGTTGGCGGACTCGCAGACGAAGTCGGTCTGCGGCGCGGCGGCGTGGCAGGCGAAACAGGGCGCGCCGATGTTGACCACTTCGCCGCGCCCGCGCTGGGTGATGTCGGTCCCGGCGCCGGAGGCGGAGAGGACGAAGAACTCCCAGTCGTGCGCCTCGGGATAGAAGCCCGGGGCGCGTTTGACCATCGCCTCGTTGGGCACGAGCTGAATGATCGTGCCGACCGGATAGGGCGGCGCCGCCTCGCCGCGCGCCACCGCCAGCGCCTCGTCGAGGTACCCGAGCGGGTTCGCGATACGGAAGCGGCGCACACGGGCCCAGTCGGTCAGGCACTCGAAGTCGGCCGCCGCGGCGACGAAATCCTCCGGCGTCGCAGTCGGCGTCGGCATCGGCGTCGCGGTCGGCTCCACGGCGCGGCACCCCTGCACGGCGCTGCGCACGCCGCCGAGCAGCTCGGTGATCTGCACCGAGCCGCTGGCGTTGGAGTCGAACCCTGGGCAGCTCGACACCGCCGCGCTGCCGAGCGAGATGTTGACGCCGACCAGCAGCTCGCCGATGCTGACCGCCCCGTCGGAATTGCAGTCGCCGACGCAGACGTCCTGCGCCGCAGCCGGGCTGGCCAGCGCGAGCCACATCAGCAATCCCAGCGAGGCGGCAGCGGCGCCCACTCGGACCATCCGGAAACCTTATGCGCCCTGGCACGATCTGCCAAGCGCGCGTACCGCGCCCGCTGCACTTCCGCCTACGCCACCCCAACGTTGTCGTCCGCCTTCTTGACGAACCTATCACTGGCGAGTCCACCCAGCATTCGCACAATGACCGGCAGTAGGGTGGCGAAGCCGGTCAGCGCGCTGCCGACCTTGAGGGCGAGGTCGTTTTGGGTGGTGAACAGGACGGCCATGACGGCTGCGAGGGCGACCATCAACGGAATGCCGAGGAGGTCGCTCAATCTTGGACCAGCCTCCCGTTCCCACTGATGGATCGGCTCGGACCTGCTCACCTTGCGTACGAACCGTTCGAACTGCGTGTCGACGACGGCCAACGCCGGTTCGCGCCGAATGAGCCCGCGCTGCAGCAACAAACGCAGCGTCGGCCCGGCGCGCCAGTTTGCGTAGCCTTCGGTCGCCAGCTGCGTAAGCGCGAGCTTCTCCGCCGTACTGAGGGCATTCCAGCGTGCCCAACGCCCGACAGCAGTGCTGCTTCCACTCCGCTCTGCGGCTCGTTCGAGCAGCAGGTCCGTCAGTACGCCACCAAACATCCATCCCGTTGAGGCGCTCAGGTCGAGCGGCACGCGATAGCAATCGAAGCGATCCAGCACCCGTGCCCAGGCTCGTCGCTCGGCGTCCCAGTCGCCGGCCAACGACGCTGGGCGGCCCACCGAGGCGGTGCTCACAGCGGACGAGAAGTAGTTCACGGGGTCGACACTGGAGATCAACACGACCGTAACCGAGGTCGAGTGGAGCACGGACTCGATCAGCGCAAGCTTCCTCCGGCTCACGTCGAGGGCGTCCATCCGATAGTCGAGCTGGTCGAGTACTACGACGCCCGAGGCCAGCAGCCCAACGCCGAGCCTGCGATCGTCACCCGCGCGGTCGCACTCACGAAGATCCACCACCGTGGGTTGGGCAGATCCGAGCGCACCGGGTGCGGTGCGGACCATCAGAAAGACTGTGTCCGAAGTGACGGTAGACGCGGCGCCAACGCCCGTGGGGTCTCTCCACAGTTCGGGTGCCAGGACGAACAGACGGCGCGTCACGTTCGAGACGACGAGGAAGATCGCCACCGCCAACAGCCCCGACAGCAGCAGTGACGCGGCGAGAGGTTCGCTCGGCTGCGGCAGCTCGGCGGTGAACCCCAACGCATCCTGTTGGGCGACACCCAGGACCGATTTCCAGCGCTTGTCGGTCAGACACAGTTCCGCCTCGTCGAAGCTCTCCGAGACCCACATCCGAGGCGGTTGGGAGGAAACGGGCTGCAGGTCCTGCTCCTCCGAGAAGGCAATGTCGCTCTCGATCTGGTCGTCCCCATCCTCGGTCTCCGTGGGAAGGGCTGACTCCATCGCCGCATGGATGCGGTCCACATTGCCAGCGCTCAACCCGATCCAGCCGAGGACGGTCAAGATCGTCCGCTGCAACTCATTGGCGATTGGCCGCAGCGCCCTTCGGCGCACCAGGCATTCTGATGGGCGCACCCCCGACTCCTCGCAAACTGCCGAGCACCGATAGCCTCCGGCGCGACAACAACAGCAGCGCTGTCTGTCTGACCATTCCCCGCTGTCAAAGCGCCCACCAAACACGTCCACCCAGGCAATCGGGCTGATGACCCCGCCGCCACTGTTCGCCGTGGCTGAGGTCTCGTTGAC
>JBOHWA010001104.1:0-2461 GCA_050735855.1 Binatia bacterium | reverse complement strand
CGCGAAGTGTTACCGAGGAGTCTGCACCCGGCCGGCTCTTTCCCAATCCGCATCCGCGATGTGGTTCCGGGAACGCTCGCTCCACAGCTGCGCTCCTCTGGTCTTCGCGCCTTCGCGTTGATCTTTTTCTGTCACATCAAGGTTAGTTAGACGTCCTCGCCGGCCGCCGCGGCCGGCGTTCTCCCATACCACTCCGTCATGGAGCCCAGCCGCTCGGCCAGCGCGGGGCCGAGCGCGCCGTCGAGCAGGCGCCAGCTCCAGTTGCCGTGCGGACGGCCGGGCAGGTTCATGCGCGCCGCGCTGCCGAGCGAGAGGACGTCCTGCACCGGGATGATGGCGGTGTGGGCGACCGAGGCGAGGGCGGCGCGGATCAGGTCCCAGGCGATGTCCTCGCCGCTGCGCGCCAGGTAGTGCTGAGCGTTGGAGCGCTCGGTCGGGCCGGCGGCGGCGAACCAGCCGACGCTGGTGTCGTTGTCGTGCGTGCCGGTGTAGACGACGCTGTTCGGCGTGTGGTTGTGCGGCAGGAAGCGGTTGCTCGCATCGGTGTCGAAGGCGAACTGCAGCACGCGCATGCCGGGCAGGCCGAGCTGATCGCGCAGCGCGTCGACCTCCGGCGTCATGGCGCCGAGATCCTCGGCGATGATCGGCAGCTCGCCGAGCGCTTCGCGCGCCGCCAGGCCGAGCGCCGCGCCGGGGCCCGGCACCCAGCGGCCTTTGACCGCCGTCTTGGCGCGCGCCGGGATCTCCCAGTAGCGGGCGAAGCCGATGAAGTGGTCGATGCGCAGCACGTCGACGAGCTGGAAGGCGAGCCGCAGCCGATCGATCCACCAGCCGTAGCGCTGCGCCGCCATGCCGTCCCAGCGATAGAGCGGGTTGCCCCACAGCTGGCCGGTGGCGCTGAAGTAGTCCGGCGGCACGCCGGCGACGACCGTCGGGTTGCCGCGCGCGTTGAGGAAGAACAGCTCGGGGTGCGACCAGACGTCGGCGCTGTCGTAGGCGGCGAAGATCGGCGTGTCGCCGACCAGGCGCACGCCGCGCTGGTTGGCGTAGGCCTTCAGCGCCAGCCATTGGCGGAAGAAGAAGAACTGCCGCACCGCGTGCCCGTCGGCGGCGCCGCGCAGCCGCTCCCGCCAGCGGGTCAGCGCCGCGGCCTCGCGCCGCGCCAGGGGCGCCTCCCAGGTATTCCACACGGCGCCGTCGTGCGCGTCCTTGAGCCCCATGAACAGCGCGAAATCCTCCAGCCAGGCGGCGTGCGCGGCGCGGAAGGCGTCGAAGTCGGCCGCCTGCGCGCCGCCGCCGGCGGCGAGGAAGCGCTGCGCCGCGCGCTCGAGCCGGTCGCGCTTGTAGGGGATGACGGTGCCGTAGTCGACCTGGTCGGCCGGGCAGGCGGGCGGGTCGGCGAGGTCCGCCGCGCTGAGCCAGCCGTCCTCGCGCAGCTGATCGAGGCTGATCAACACCGGGTTGCCGGCGAAGGCCGAGAACGACTGATAGGGCGAGTCGCCGAAGCCCGTCGGCCCGAGCGGCAACACCTGCCAGAGCCCCTGGCGGGCGGCGGCGAGGAAGTCGACGAAGGCGCGCGCGCCGTCGCCGAGATCGCCGACGCCGTAGCGACCGGGCAACGAGGTGGGATGAAGCAGCAAGCCGCTGGAGCGCGGAAAGAGCAGGGCGACCCTCCGAACGCAGGCGACGCTAGCAAGCGCACCGTGCGACACAAGTCGGCGTTCCGTTCTTCGGTAGCGCGGGCCTCCGTGCCCGTCTGGGCTCTGTCCGCGGAGCCCAGCATGCCCGCGGCGTGCATCCAGCTTGTGGCGCGCTCCGCGCGCCAACGGCCAGAGACGGCCGCGCTACCGGACGTCGTTGCGGCGCCTGCTGCTCAGCGCGCGCTCACTCGTAGCCGTGCGGCCAGTCCCAGCCGTATGCCCAGCGGAACGGCACCGGGAACCACGGCGGACCGCCGGCGCGCACGCCGACGTACATCGCCGTGCCCATGCCCGCCGGTCCGTTGAGCACGACACACTCGCGCAGCGCCTGATCGGCGTGCTCGCGATCGCCGGCGCTGCCGCCGCACCAGTACGCCATGTCGTGCAGCACGCAGCATTCGACCCAGGTCGAGTCGGGCCACATCGAGCAGCCGTCACTGGTGAAGTAGTACGGCGGCAGATCGTCGTCGCCGCGCCGCGCCGCGCATTCCTGGCGCGCAGCCTCGCTCAGCACGGCGCCCAGCTCCGGCTCATCGCGGTAGGGCTGCAGCTGGTACGCGGTCGGCGCACAGCCGAGCAGCGTGGCGCCCGCCAGCAGCGCAGCGATCGCCCGAGCGACGTCCTGCCGTCTGCGCATGCCTGGCGATGCACACAACCACCCGGCGCGCGCAAGCGGGCGCAAGCACGCGTCGTGGGTCCTTTACTGCCAGCGCGACCCCACGTCCGGTGGAGGGCGCCGGTCCCTCGGCGCCGTGCTGATC
>JBOHWA010001103.1:0-4800 GCA_050735855.1 Binatia bacterium | reverse complement strand
GTGCGCGCCCGCGGCGTGCGCGCCGATCGCCTGGCGGAGATCTATACGGCGTTGTGCGGCATCTGCCGCGAGTTCGCGCCGACGGCGGTCAGCCTGGAACAGACCTTCGTCGGCGACAACGTGCAGTCCGCCTTTCGCCTCGGCGAGGCGCGCGGCGCCGTGATGGTGGCCGCCAGCCAGGCCCATCTCACGGTGGCCGAGTACAGTCCGGCCGAGATCAAGGTCGCCGTGGCGGGCAGCGGGCGCGCCTCGAAAGAACAGATGCAGACCATGGTCGGCCGCCTGCTCGGGCTGGCGACCGGGCTGGCGACGGACGAGGCCGACGCGCTCGGTGCGGCGATCTGTCACCTGCACGCCAGCCGCCTGCAGGCCCTGGTGGCACAGGCGCCGGGTTGGGGCGCCGTGACGGTGCGCCGCGGCCGACGCGCCGCGGGGCGGCGATGATCGCGCGCCTGGTCGGCCGCCTGGCGCTGAAGGCGACCGAGGCGCTGATCGTCGACGTACACGGCGTCGGCTACCGGGTCATGGTCTCGCTCACCGCCTTCGCCGCGCTGCCGGCCGAGGGCGAGCCGGTCGAGCTCGCCATCCACACCAACCTGCGCGAGAACGCGCTCGAGCTCTTCGGCTTCGTCACGGCCGAGGAGAAGGCGATGTTCGGCGCGCTGATCACCGTCTCGGGCGTCGGCCCGCGCATGGCGCTCAACATTCTCTCCGGCCTGCCCGCCGCCGAGTTGATCGACGCGCTGGCCGGCGCCAACCACGCGCGCCTGGTGGCGATCCCCGGTATCGGCAAGCGCACCGCCGAACGCCTGGTGGTCGAGCTGCAGGATCGGGCCCGCAAGCTGCAGGCGGCGCCCAGCGCGGCGCCACGCGCCCCGACTGCCGACACCGAAGCCGTTTCCGCGCTGGTCAATCTGGGCTACCGTCAGGCCGAGGCCGAGCGCGCCGTGCGCGGGGCCATGGAGCGCGGCGCCACCGATCTGGCCGAGGTGATCCGCCGCGCGCTGCAGAAGCTGAGCGGATGATCGACGAGGACGCAGAGCACCGTTTGGTCTCGGGCGAGATGGTCGAGGAGGATGCCAACCTCGACTCCGCCCTGCGCCCCAACACGCTGGCCGACTACGTCGGCCAGACCTCGGTGAAGGCGAACCTGCGCGTCTCGATCGAAGCCGCGCGGGCGCGCGGCGAATCGATCGACCATACGCTGCTCTACGGGCCGCCCGGCCTCGGCAAGACCTCGCTCGCCTACGTCATCGCGCGCGAGATGGAGGTCAACATCCGCTCCACCTCGGGCCCGGTGATCGAACGCCCCGGCGATCTGGCGGCGCTGCTCACCAACCTCGAGACCGGCGACGTGCTCTTCATCGACGAGATCCATCGGCTCAACCGCGTCGTCGAGGAGATCCTCTACCCGGCGATGGAAGACTTCCAGATCGACGTGATGATCGGGCAGGGGCCATCGGCGCGCTCAATCAAGCTCGATCTCAAACGGTTTACCCTGGTGGGGGCGACGACGCGCGCGGGCTTGCTGAGCTCGCCGTTGCGCAATCGCTTCGGCGTCAGCCTGCGCCTCGACTTCTACACACCCGAGGAGCTGAGCGCGATCGTACGGCGCTCGGCGGAAAAGCTCGAGGTGCCGATCGAGCCGGCCGGCGCAGACGAGCTCGCCCGCCGCGCCCGCGGCACGCCGCGCATCGCCAACCGCCTGCTGCGCCGCGTGCGCGACTTCGCCCAGGTGCGCGCCCAGGGCGTCATCACCCAGGAGGTGGCCCGCCAGGGCCTGGCGCTGCTCGAGGTCGACGATCGCGGGCTCGACCGCATGGACCGCGCCCTCATGCTCGCGCTGATCGACAAGTTCGGCGGCGGCCCGGTCGGCGTCGACACCCTCGCCGCCGCGATCGGCGAGGAGACGGACACGATCGAGGACGTCTACGAGCCCTTCCTCATCCAGGAGGGCTTTCTGCACCGCACCCCCAAGGGGCGCGTCGCCACGCCGCTCGCCTTCGGCCACTTCAGCCGCCCACAGCGCCCGCCACCGCCGCAGGGCAGCCTGTTCGAGTGATGGGCGATCTGGGCCGCGCCCTGATGCTCCTCGGCGTCGCGCTGTTCGCAGTCGGCGCCGTGCTGACCCTGGCCGGCAAGCTCCCCTGGCTCGGCCGCCTGCCCGGCGACGTCGTCGTCGGACGCGGCCCGGTGACCTTCTATTTCCCCCTCGCCACCTCGCTCATCGCCAGCATCGTCCTGAGCCTGCTGTTCTGGCTTTTCCGCCGCTAGCCCAAACAGACCGTACCAGCTTGCTCCCCACTCTCGGGGCCCCTAAGATCGCGCAGCTCAACATGCCGCGATGGCTCGATAAGTGGCGACCCGCGCCCTCCGGTCTTCCGGCGGACGAGGTGCGGCGCCGGCGGCGCGAGGCGGTCCTGATCGCCATCACGGCGGTGGCGTTCGCCGTTTTCGCGCTCTTTCAGACGCGCCTGCCCGACTTCCGCGACAGCCCGTCGCAGTCGAGCAACATCGTCTTCTTCCTGCTCATCAACCTGAATATCATCCTGCTCGTCCTGCTCGTCTTCCTGGTCGCCCGCAACCTGGTCAAGTTGATCTTCGAGCGCCGCCACCGCATCCTCGGCGCGCGCCTGCGCACCCGGCTGGTGCTCGCCTTCGCCTGCCTGTCGCTCTTCCCGACGCTGCTGCTGTTCGCCGTCGCGCAGGGCTTCTTCGGCAACGTCATCGAGAACTGGTTCAGCCTGCGCGTCCAGAGCGCCATGAACGGCGCCCTGCAGGTGGCGCACCGCTACTACCAGGAGGCCGGCGACAACGGCCTCTACTTCGCCGATCGCCTGGCCTTGGACATCGAGAAGCAGGGCCTGTTGGCGGCGCCGCGGCGCGGCGAGCTCGAGCGCTTTCTGCAGGCTCAGCGCGCGGCGCTGAACGTCGATGGCATCGAGGTGCTCAGTCAGGCTGGCCCACTCGCCGCCGCGCGCGACGGCGAGCTGGCCAAGCGCGGCATGCCGGTGGCGCGCGTCGATGCCCGCAACGTCCTGGCCGAGGGGCAGGAGTTCGCCCGCACCGAACGGCTTGGGCGCGGCGATGTGGTCACCGCCGGCGTGCCGATCCGCGACCCCGAGGGCGCCGTGCTCGGCGCGGTCGTGGTCGGCTACTTCGTCCCGCACGAGGTCAGCATCGCCGCGCGCCGCACGCTGCGCGCCAACGAGGAGTATCGCCAGCTCAACGTCCTCAAGCAGCCGATCCGCAGCAGCTACACGATCACCTTCCTGCTCATCACCCTGGTCGTCCTGTTCTCCGCCACCTGGTTCGGCTTCTACTTCGCCAAGGGCATCACCGTGCCGATCCAACGCCTCGGCGAGGGCATGCGCGAGGTGGCGCAGGGCAACTGGGACTATCGCGCCCCGCTCGGCGGTGACGAGGAGATCGCCACGCTGGTGACGTCGTTCAACCAGATGACCGGCGAGCTCAAGACCATCCACTCGGAGCTCGAGGAGCGCCACCGCTACATCGAGAGCATCCTGGCCAACATCACGGCGGGGGTCGTGTCGCTCGACCCCGACGGGGTGGTGGCGACGGTCAACCCCGCCGCTGCGAGCATGCTCAGCATCCGCTCCGACGACGCGCGCGGCCGCCCCTGGCGCGATGTCTTCGGTCGCCCCGATCTGAAACCCGTCAGCGAGCTGATCGAGCGCATGCACGGCGAGCGGCCTGAGCGCATCGATCTGCAGCTCAAGGTGGCGGGCGGTCCGCGCCCGCTGACCGCCTGGGTGACCGCTGCGGCGCTGGCCGACGAGACCGGGACGCCGCTCGGCATCATTCTCTTTTTCGAGGACGTCACCTTCCTGTTGCGCGTCGAGCGCATGGAGGCCTGGCGCGAGGTGGCGCGCCGTATCGCGCACGAGATCAAGAATCCGCTGACCCCGATCCAACTGTCGGCGCAGCGGCTGCGCAAGCGCTACGCCGACCAGCTGCCCGGCGAAGAAGCCGCGGTCTTCGACGAATGCACCCGCACCATCATCGGCCAGGTTGAGCAGCTCAAACGGCTGGTCAACGAGTTCTCCACCTTCGCCCGCCTGCCGGCGATCGAGGTCGCCCCGCACGATCTCACGGCGGTGGTCGAGGACGCCCTGGTGCTCTATCGCGAGGGACACCGCGACATCGTCTTCGAGCTCGACGCCGAGGCGGACCTGCCGCCGGTCGACATCGACCCCGACGCGATCAAGCGGGTGACGATCAATCTGCTCGACAACGCCGTCTACGCCTGCCAGCGGGCTGCCGAGGGCGGCCGGGTGACCATCTCGGTGGCGCACGACCGCGCCATGGGCGTCGTCCGCCTCGAAGTGGCCGACAATGGCTCGGGGATGACCCCGGACGTCCAGGCGCGCGTCTTCGAGCCCTATTTCTCGACCAAGAAAGACGGCACCGGCTTGGGCCTGGCGATCGTCTCGGCTATCGTCGCCGACCATCAGGCCTACATCCGGGTGCGCGACAACACCCCGCGCGGCGTGCGCGTGGTGATCGAGTTTCCGGTGCATCGCACTCCCCGCCTGCGGGCGGTGGCCGGGGTCTGAGCAGGAGGACACTATGGCGACCGTGTTGGTGGTGGACGACGAGAGCGAGATCCGCGCCTCGCTGCGTGGGGTGTTGAGCGACGAGGGCCTGCGCGTGCTCGAGGCCGAGGACGGCGGCCAGGCGCTCAGCCTGGTGCGCGAGCAGCGGCCCGAGCTGGTGCTGCTCGACGTCTGGATGCCCGAGGTCGACGGCATCGAGCTGCTGCGCCGCCTGCAGGAGGAG
>JBOHWA010001102.1:0-4638 GCA_050735855.1 Binatia bacterium | reverse complement strand
GCCCCGCGCGAGGCGCTCGCCGCCCAGGTGCTGGTCGCCGCCCTGGCCGGCCTCTACTTCCGCTCGGCGCTGGGACGCTCGGACCGGGCGCATGTCCTGTATGCCTGCTTCTTCGCCTACGTCGGGCTGGCGTACAGCGTCGCCGCGCTGGTCGGTCCGGCGGCGGCGGCACGGCCGCGACACTGCCGCGCCGCCAGCGTGCTGCTGGCCGGCGCGATCGGGGTTCTCCTGTGGTTCCGCTACGCGCCGGTCATCGACGGCGCCGCGATCAGGCTCGCCCCGTTGCGCATCGCCACACTGCTGGGTGCCCCCGACGAGGCGTTCCTGTCGCCCACCGAACGCCTGGCGCGCGAACGGCTGCTGGCGCTGACGCGCGACGATGCGTGCTTCTTCACCTACACCAGCGAGGGCGTATGGCCGTACCTGATGCGCAAGCCGACCTGCGGACGCCACGCGGTGGTCTGGTTCGCGGCGCCGCGGCCATTGCAGGAGGAGGTGCTGCGCGACCTCGACACCTACCGCCCATCCCACATCCTGTTGCGCTCGCCGGGGGTCGCGAACGCCATCGACGGCATCGCCAACGCGCAGCGCTTTCCGTTGCTCGACGCGGCGATCCGCAGCCGCTACGAGCCGGTCGAGGACGTCGGCGGCTATGTCATCGGCCGCCGGCGCGACGGGTCGCATGGCTGATCGCGACGTCGTCATCGTCGGCGCCGGGCCCGCCGGGCTGACCGCCTCCTACCTGCTGACGCAGCAGGGACGCCACGTCACGGTGCTCGAGGCCGACCCGCACCACGTCGGCGGCATCGCCCGCACCGTCGAGTATCGTGGCTACCGCTTCGACGTCGGGCCGCATCGCTTCTTCTCCAAGTCGACACGGGTCGAGGCGCTGTGGGACGAGTTGCTGCCGGGCGACCTGCTGTCCATCGCCCGCCAGACCCGCATCCACTACCGCGGCGCGTTCTTCAGCTACCCGCTGCGACCGGCCGAGGCGCTGCGCCGCCTCGGCGCCTGGCAATCGACGCGCGCCGCGGCCTCGTACATGCGGGCGCGCTGCTTTCCGACCCGCACGCCGCTCAGCTTCGCCGATTGGGTCACCAATGCGTTCGGCGCGCACCTGTTCGAGACCTTCTTCCGCACCTACACCGAGAAGGTCTGGGGCATGCCCTGCGCCGAGATCTCCGCCGACTGGGCGTCACAGCGCATCAAAGGACTGTCGCTCGGCGCCGCTGTCTGGAGCGCGGTGCGCCCGCGGCGCGCCACGCCCGCCGGCGCGCCGCGCATCAAGTCGCTGATCGAGACCTTCCGCTATCCGCGTCGCGGTGCCGGCACGATGTGGGAGGCCGCCGCGCAGCGCACGCGCGCCCAGGGCGGCGAGGTGCGGCTCGGCTGCCGCGCCACCGGCCTGGCCTACGACGCCGCGGCACGCACCTGGACGACGACGTTCCGGCAGCCGGATGGCAGCGCGGCCGCGCTCACCTCGGCGCACGTCATCTCCTCCGCCGCGATGGGCGACCTCGCCGCCATGCTGTCACCCGCCCTGCGGGCGCACGCCGCCGCCGCCGCCGCCGCGTTGCGCTACCGCGACCTGCTGGTGGTCGAGCTGATCGTCAAGGACCGCGACCGCTTCGCCGACCACTGGATCTACATCCACGACCCGCACGTGCGCGTCGCGCGCATCCAGAACCACAAGGCCTGGTCGCCGGCGCTGATCGCCGATCCCGCGACCACCGCCTACGGCCTCGAGTACTTCTGCTTCGCCGCCGACGGGCTGTGGCAGCGTGACGATGCCGCGCTCGTCGATCTCGCCGCGCGCGAGCTCGTCGGCCTCCGGCTCGCCGAACCGGGCGACGTGCTCGACGGCTGCGTCGTCCGCCAGCCGCGCGCCTACCCCGTCTACGACGCGCACTACGCCCACCACGTCGCCGCCATCCGCGACGAGCTCGCGCAGCGCTTCCCCGGCCTGCACCTCGTCGGCCGCAACGGCATGCACAAGTACAACAACCAGGACCACGCGATGATGACGGCCATGCTGACGGTCGACGCCATCCTCGGCCGCACCCCACCGCGCGACCCCTGGCGCGTCAACGAGGACGCTGAGTACCACGAGGAGGACCATCGCGCGCCCACCAGCGGCCTGCGCCTGGTCCCCCGCCCGATAAACAAATGATCGGGTTCGGGTCAGACCAGCGCCACGAGCTGAAATCGCAGCGCGACGGATCAACGATCATACGTTTGGGCGCTGAGAGGTAGCTTTTTGGCCCTGGAATTGGGTGTCGAACGGCAAGCGGTATGATGCCGGATCTTTACAAGGTGCGTTTTGCTGGTGGAATTGAGGGGCTGCGCAACTTCGGGCGACCCAAGCGGCCCCCTTGTCTTGCGTTCTCAATATCTTGCACGGGTCCGACCCCGGGGATAGGAGCGACACCGATGGGCGAGACCACGGCGTTGGCGTTGCTGTCGTACGACGAGCGGGAGGCGCTCGAGCGGCTGTTGCCGATGATTCCGCTGGCGCGCTTCGATACGGTGCTGGCGATCGATCCGGGGTCGACCGATGGGACGCTGGAGCTGTACCGGGCGCACGGCATTCCGGTGCACATCCAGGCGGCGCGCGGGCGCGGCAACGCCTTCCTGGTGGCGCAGCAGGTGGCGGGCACCGACCGCATCGTCTTCTTCAGCGCCGACGGCAACGAGGATCCGCGCGACCTGCCGACGATGTTGCGCTACCTCGACGAGGGCTACGACCTGGTCATCGCCGGCCGCTTCCTGCAGCGCGGGGCGACCAGCGACGACAGCGACGATCCGCTGCGCGTGCGCAAGCTGGGCAACATCGTCTACAGCCTGCTCGTCCGCCTGCTGTGGAGCTCCGGCGTCTTCGACTCGATCAACGGCTACCGCGCCATGCGGGTCGAGGCGATGCGCCGCATGCGGCTCGACGCGCCGCTGCACGAGATCGAGCTGCAGAGCACCATCCGCGCCGCCAAGCTGGGGATGCGCATCAAGGAGTTCCCGACCCGCGAGCAGCCGCGCCTCGGCGGCGTGCGCAAGGTGAGCGCCGCCACCTGGACGCTCGGCTGGCGCATCGGCGGTTTTCTGCTGCGCGAGATCGTCATCGGCCGCCGCTTCGTGCGGACGGAGTAGGGCGTGCGGCCGGCGCTCCAGCACGGACTCGCCGGCCGCTGGCCGATCGCGCTGCTGTTGCTGGTCTGCGCCCTCGCCTATGCGCGCACGCTCGGCGCCTACGGCATGCTGATGTGGGACGAGGCCGAGTACGCGACGCTGGCGCGCTCGCTGGCGCGCGGCGACGGCTACGCGATCGCCGGCCGGCCGCAGGCGCTGCGCCCGCCGCTGCTGCCGTTCGCCGGCGCCGCCGGCCTGTGGGTGGCGGGGGCGGGCGACGACCGCTTTGTCAAAGTCGCCAGCCTGGCATTCGCCCTGCTCGCCATCGCGGTCGTCTACGCCGCGGCAGCGCGCGCCTACGATCGCACCACCGGCCTGGTCGCCGCGGCGCTGCTGGCCACCATGCCGTGGTTCTGGACCGACACCGCCCACTTCCTCAGCGAGATGCCGCTGCTGGCGTTCCTCTCCGCCGCGCTGTTCGCCTGGAGTTTCGCGCTCTACCGCTCGCCGCGCTGGTTCTACGCCAGCTGGCTGTGCGTCGGCCTGGCGCTGCTCAGCCGTTACACGGCGCTGCTCTTCGGCCCGCTGGCGCTGCTGCTGGCGCTCGCCGCGCTGGCGACGCGCGACCCGGCCGTGCGCGCGCGGCTGTGCAGCCGCGATGCCCTGCTCGCACCGCTGCTGGGCGCCGCGGTGGTGGCGCCCTGGGCGGTGCGCCAGATGCTCGCCTTCGGCGATCCGCTGATCGGCATGCGCCAGGCGGCATCGCAACTACAGGTCTATCTGCCCGGCGTGTCGATGCCCTGGTACGATTACCTGGTCGGCCTGCCCGGCATGCTCTCGCTGCCGATCGGCGTGCTGTTGCTGGTCGGCAGCGCCCGGGCGGTGGAGCGGCGCGATCGCTTCGCCCTCCAGTGTCTGATCGTGGTCGCCTTCGTGCTCGGCTGGTTCAGCCTCTACCGCTACAAGGAGCCGCGTCTGATCAGCGCCATGCTGCCCGCCGCGGCGGTGCTGGCCGGGGTCGGCATGACGCGCGGCCTGCCCGGCGCCGCGCCGCCGCGGCCGCTCACCCTGGCGCTCCTCGTCGCCGCCATCGCGGCGCTCAATGCCGTCGGTACGGCGCACACCTTCAGCCGCCAGGTCACCCTCGGCTATCCGCCGTTCGTCGACGCCATGCGCTGGATGCGCGAGCACACGCCGCCGACGGCGCTGCTGGTCGGCCCGAACGTGGCACAGATGTCCTGGTACGCCGATCGCCCGGCGGTCGACTTCCCGGACGTCGAGGCCGAGCTGTCGGCGCTGCTGGCGCGCGCCGATTGGGTGGTGATCACCAACTTCGAACGCGGACAGAAACCGTACGCCGGCGGCCTCGCGTCGCGCGTGCCGCCCGAGGCGTTCCAGTCGGGCGACGCGGTGCTGTTCCGCGATCGACGTTTCAGCACGCTGGTGGTGCGCGCCGAGCGGCTGCGCTAGGGCGTGGGCGCCCGACCACCCGCCCGCCCCCGGCGCCGAGGGCCCGGC
>JBOHWA010001101.1:0-3420 GCA_050735855.1 Binatia bacterium | reverse complement strand
GCGCAGCACGACGCGGCCGTCGATGGAGGCAGTGCCACCGCGCTTGTACGGCGCCGTCTCGGCCGCCTGCAGCTTCCGTTCCGGAGTTGCCGTGGAGGAGCAGCCGTACGCCAGCGACGCGACGACGAGCACTCCGAACCACACGCAGCGACGAGTCATTGCCGGGGCCGACGAGGAGCGCATCGCGGACTTGTCGCGAAGCGCTGCACCGCTGTCAACCGCGACTGTTCGCGCGGGTCAGCGCGATGATGTGGCCAGGGGCGCGAGCCGCGTCGGCTGACCGTTGTGGCAACGCGCCGATTGCACCGGTGCCGGCTGCTGGTGAACCTCGCCGTACCCGCTACCCGATCGTGCAGGCGCTGCGTGCACAGTGATCTGGGGAGCGACGGGCCCGAGCAGCATCGCCGGCGCCATAGTCGCGATCATCCGACCCGCAAGATCCCGATTTCGCCGCTGGAAGGGCAGTGCATCTTGCGCTAGTTTGCCTCGCCAGAAATGAGCAAGTCTCGGAACCGGACTGACGTGAAGCGCCTCCAACCATCCCGCCGTGACTTCCTCAAGCTGAGCGGCACGGCGCTCGGCTGTGCGCTGCTGGGCTCGGCCTACGGCTGTGGCGACGGCGGTGGCGGCGGTGGGGGCGATCCGTTGCCCAACGGCTATCGCTTCTTTCGCATCTATTCGCCCGGCGACCTGGGGCTGTTCCCCGAGGTCACGGGTCTCAGCCCGCAGGTGCTGCTCAACGAGCGCGGCCAGGTCTTCTTTTCCGGGCAGACCGAGGCGGGCGACTTCGGATTCTATTCGCTGACGCTCGATCTGTCCGATACGCCCACGATCGGCGACGGGCGCCGGATCCTGCTGGAGGGGACCGCCGGACCCGAGGGCCGCATCATCGATACCCTGACCGCGGTGGACGTCGACGACGACGGCACCGTGGCGGGCGTGCTGGCGTACGAAATGCCGGAGAATACGAACCAGAGCCCTGGAGCGGTGGTGACCGACCGCGGCGCCGGTCTCGAGCTGCTGCTCGACTACGACGACGAGCTGCCCGGCAATCAGGGGGCGTACGGGGGCGATTTCGGCGACATCGACATCGAGGGCGGCGATCTCATGGTCGTGGCGCGCTACGGCGGCGACGGGTTCGATGCCGAGGGACTGTTCTTTCTCCCCGGCGCCGAAGCCGCCCAGGCCACAATCGTGGTCAACACCGGTGACGAGATCCCGGAGGCCAACGGGACGCTCGACGGATTGGGACTGGTCGACCTGGACGAAAACGGCTCCTACGTCTTGCAGGCCTTCGGCGACGATCCGCTGCGGCCACCCGCGGCGCGCCAGTTGCGGCAGAGCGGCGGCGTGCTGTTCCAGGGCAACGTGCACCAGCCGCGCCAGCAGAACCTGCTGCTGTCCGCCTGTCCGTCGTTGGAGCTCTCGCGCTCCGCCCGCGCCCGCTCGACCGTCCCCATCGTGGGGGACAACCTGTACGGCCCGCGCATCGGCGGCGCGGAGGTCACCAGCTACGTGACGCAGATCGAGGACGACCTGTATCTCTATCGCAACGAGTCGATCATCGCGCAGAGCGGCGCGCTGTCCCCCGGCGGCGCGGTGATCCGCACGCTCGTCCCCGGCGTCGTCAACGGCGGCGGGCTGACGTTCTACCAGCTCATCACCGAGCAGGGTATCGAGCTGTGCGCGCACGACGGCACGCGGCCGGCGCTCATCCTGCAACGCGGCGACCGCGTTGACGGCCGTCGCGTCGACACCCTGGCGCTCGGGTTTCACAACAACCAGGCCGACGATCAGGGGCGGATCGTCTGTTATTGCCAGTTCGCCAACGGCCAAGAGGCCCTGCTGCTGGGCATCCCGGTGTAAGGGGAGAGCGTGCCGAAGATCGCCAACACCGCGCTCGCGACGTCGCTGCCTGCGCTCGACATCTGCAAGGGGTTCGCGCTGTTCCCCGGCCTCGGCGCCGCACGGGCAGGGATCAACATCAACACCGCGACGAGCAAGCTGATCGATATCAAAACCCCCATCCTGACGTGGCGCATCACGCTGGGCGTGGATCTCTCGCTGATGGCCGGCGTCTGCGGACCCTCCTACGGCACCATCATGCGCTACTCGGACATCGAGTACGACGCGACCAAGTTGACCATGGCGCTCGACTCGGACCAGACCGACGCGGGACTGATCTTCGGGCTCGGGCTGGCGATCAACTACACGTTCCAGCTCGAGACGATCACCGTGCGTTGGATCAGCGACGGGTGGAACAGCCGGCTCGAGTCGAATTGGCAGCTGACGGACAACACCAGCTTCAGGATCAACTTCGATCTCCTCGCCATGCTGCTCGAGTTCATCCTCGGCAAGCTGGGCAAGGTCGGCCAGAAGATCACGCAAGTCCAGAACGTCTTCCAGGCGATCGGCGGTTCGTTCGCGATCTACGGCTCGGAATCGGACGTGATTGCCAGTGGCCGGGGCAAGTACACGGTCAGCCCCCAGCTCGACCTGCCGATCAACATCATCGGCCTGCTCAAGAAGTTCGCGGCCGTCGATGCGGTCGTCACGGCGCTCGAGAAGATCAACATCTTCATCTCGGTGGGCCCGATCTTCAGCCTGGTGATCCCGATCGATTTTCAGATCACCGGCTATGCGGTCGACAGCGGCCGCTACCAGTCGCTGACCTGGACCGATGACGGCGTGACCGCCACCTACAGCTCGGGGACCGTGTCGGGCGAGGCCAAGCAGCTCAGCGTCGACATCCGGCACGTCGCCGCGCAGCGCTTCGGGCTGAAAGTCGGCATCTTCTTCGACTTCAACTTTCTCAAGGTGCTGAGCGTGAACAAGCAGGTGACGTACGACATGCCCGACCTGCTCAAGTTCGGTATCAAGTTCGACCCGGTGACGAACACGCTGTCCAACAAGGCCGGCGGCCAGACGGTGCCGCTCGCAGCGATGACCTCGGCGCTGGACGAGAACGAGTACGAAGTCGTCTTCGCATCATGCGGACACGCGTCGAGCTGAGTTCCGCCCGCGACCTGATCGCCGCCCTCGAGAGCCCCGACATCGCCCTGCGCGCGGCGGTGCACCGCGCGCTGGGGCAGGACCCCGCCGGGGCGCTCGCCTTCGGCGCGCACGAGGGGCGCGACTGCATCGACGTTCTGGTTGAACAGGGCCGCGCGGGGGAATCTTCCTCGGCCCTGATGGCCTGTTCGACGCTCTCGGCGGTCGACGATCCGCGCGTCACCGAGTTCTTCCTCGAGCGCTTGGCGCACGGCACCGGCCAGGTGCTGACCGCCGCCACGGCCTATCTGATGCAACATCCCTACGAGCGCTCGCTGGCATTCCCGGCGCTGCTCGGCAACCGCTCGCTGCGGCGCGCTCGCTGCGCCGCGCGCGCTCTGGGCGCGCCGCGCGCCGAGGATCCGCCCG
>JBOHWA010001100.1:0-5084 GCA_050735855.1 Binatia bacterium | reverse complement strand
GATCAAGACCACGGGCAAGCCAGGCAGCGGCTTTGCCGACAACACGGTCGACGCGATCATCCTCTTCCACCAGGAAGACGGCACCTGGAAGCTCTGGAGCGAGCAGATCCTCGCCGTCGACCTCGTCAAGTGACCGGCTGCCGGCGCGCCGTCGCGACATCGGCGGCGCGCCGGCGAACGACCGCCCTACTTCACGGCCAGCGGGTTCAGCGGCGAGCCGACGCCGCCGGTGATCTTGAGCGGCGGGGCGGAGAAGAGGAACTCCCAGACGCCGTCCGCGGCGCAATCCTCGGCCAGCGCGTCGAGGTCGAACATCTCGCCCAGCGTGAGGCCCATGTCGCGCAGGCAGAGCAGGTGCAGCGGCAGCGGCGTCTTCGCATCCTCGAAGGGGATGACCTCGACCGAGTTGGTGTCGGCCGCCACGGCCGCCACTTCGCGGCCGCGCAGCCACGCCGCGCAGGCCATACCGAGGCCCGGCATCATGCGCATGTAGCCGACGCGGTCGCCGTCGGTCTTGAACACGCTCAGATGGCCGGTGCGCACCAGCAGCACGTCGCCGCTCTCGACCCGCACGCCCTGTGCCTGCTCGGCGGCCTCGAGGTCGGCGGGCGAGATGGCGGTGCCCGGGGCGACGCGCGGCACGCCCTTCAAGCGGGCGATGTCGAGCAGCACGCCGCGCGAGATGACCCCGGCGCCGACCTTGTCGATGCCGTTGCGCGCCGCGCCGGCCGGCGACGTGGTGGCGGCCGGGAAGCCGTTGTAGAGCTGGCCGTCGTAGTGCACGTGCGCCAGACTGTCCCACTGCGTCGCACACTGCAGCGGAAAGATCATCACGTCGTCGGCGTAGCGGAAGCCGTCCGGATACTCCCCCGGCAGCTTCTGGTCGACCGCCGTCATCAGGTGCAGCGGGTTGACGCGCCCGCCCTGACCGATCTGCGGCCCGTCGTTGCCGAAGCTCAGCCCGAGGCTGAACACCTGCCCGCGCCGCACCAGCCCGGCGGCGCGCTTGACCACCGCCGGGGTGATGAAGTTGAGCGTCCCGCGCTCATCCTCGGCCCCCCACCGCCCCCAATTCGACAACTGCTTTCCCAATACGCGTACTTGATCCATGGGACCTCACATACGAAAAAGACGTGACCGGTGACCAGGCTTTGCCTCAGAACTCAGAAAACCAACAACGGATTACGCGGATTGAGCGGATTTCACGGAGAAGGGCTCAGAAATCCGTTCAATCCGCGTAATCCGTTGTTGCCTTCTGCTTTCTTGGGCAAAGCCCAGTGACCGGTGACCAGTGAGACGTGATCCCGTGACCAGTGACCGGGAAAAAGGGACGGTTCGGCACCCATCGGCAACCGACCAGCGGCCCAGTAGCGCGCCGACTGGTCACTGGTCACCGGGCTGTGCCTCAGAACTTCCACGTCGCGGCAGATTCGCCTGTGTGTCGATTCTCGGCCGCTGATCCCAAGGTTCCTTCCCCCCTTGCGGGGGAAGGACAGGATGGGGGGAAGTCCGCGACGAAGGTGACGTTGGGCGTCGATCAACCCCCCATCCTGACCTTCCCCCGCAAGGGGGGAAGGGACCCTCGAAGTCGCCACAGTCAGCGGTTTGAGCGGCTCGGCTCGACTTCTGAGGCAAAGCCTGGTCACCGATCACGTCTTTTCTTACTTCCCGTAGCGCGACAGCGTCTGGGCGTCGAACAGGTTGGTGTCCATCGGCCCGCGGCGCACGAACGGGGCCTTGGGGTTGGCGCGCATGCCGCCCAGGGTGGCGCGGTTCATCTTGAAGTTCTCGGCGCAGGCCCAGACCTGGGTGCTGGCGAAGACGTACTCGCCGTCGCCGGCCGGCTGATTGACGCGCGCCATGGTCTGGTAGGAGTGCACGACCTCGCCCTGCCAGTTGTACTTGATGTTCCAGGCGCCGTCCCAGGTTTCGGCATCGATCCACAGCTCGATCTTGCCGTAGAGATAGTACTTGTCCTTCGGCGTGCCCTCGATGACCCACACCGGGCGCTTGGCCAGGCCGGCGGCGATCGGCGCCCAGGAGACGCCGGTCCAGGTCGGATCCTCGAAGCCAACCATCTTGGGGTTGTCGAAGGTGAGCGTTTCCCAGCCGCCGCCCGGGGCGGGGTTGACCGGGACCTTGCCTGCCACCGACTTGGGATCGACGATGCGCAGCGCGTCGCGCCTGCCGACCATCTTCCAGGTGAAGTCCTCCGGCTTGCCGTCGAAGAAGAAGCCGTCGTCGCCGCTGATGTCGGAGCCCAGGTAGCCGTCGGAGCGGTTGGCCGGGCTCACCGCGCGCACGCGGCGCAGCGCCGGCACGAAGGCCCACACCGAGTCGCGCTGGGTGGCATCGCGATAGCGCCAGCTCAGCGACGAGGTGCCCTGCAGATCGGTCGGATAGGTGGTGACGCCGAGGAACTGGCTCTGCAGGTTGCTCGGGTTGGGCTTGCGGTACCGCTCCGCCTGGCCATCCCAGAAGTTGAAGTAGCCGTCGGCGTGGATGTCGCGATCGATGCCCTTCGGCTGCAGCATGGTGACGCGCGCCACGTTGAAGGAGCTGCCGCCGCTCCAGTAGGCGAGGAACTGGTTCCAGACGACCTTGGTGGCGGCGGTGGGGTCGTTGGCGTCGATGGTGGGGAAGGGGATGCCGTACAGGTACTGGGGCTGTCTGTTGGACGCCTTGTAGATGATCGAGCCGTTGGCATCGACGTCGAGCTGGCCGGCATTCTGTTCCGTCGCCGCCAGCCACGCGGCCTCCCATTCGGCGCTGCCGAGCGGGTAGCTGACCAGCTTGTTCCTGTACTCGCCGTTCTCGTAGTGCTTCAGGATCGGCGGCGGCAGCAGATCCTTGACCGCCGCGGCGTTCGACTGGTCGATCATGTCGCCGAGGTTGATGCCCGGCACGGTCTGATCGGCCCACGCGCCGGCGGCGCCCGCGAGGCACAACACCAGCCACACCAGGCTCCCCCTGGCGACGAAGGTCTTCATGACGGTCCCCCCACTGCTGCGACAATAGCGGCGAGTCTGCTGACCGCCACGACCGATGTCAAACGATCGTTTGTATCTCCGCGCGGGCGCTGCTTGGATGCCGGGCAGTGATGGCCAGGCGAGTCGCAAGCAGGTAGGACGGCACCGGCTTCGATCGATAGGCGCAGACCACCAGGAGGTCGTCAGATGCAATCCACGCGCGCGCGCTCAGCTCATCGCGCCCTCGGTATCGCCATCACCGTCGCGCTGCTGCTCGGCCTCGGTGGGCGCGGTGTCGCACAGACCTGCACCGGCGACTGCAGCGGCAGCGGCCGGGTGACCATCCGCGATCTCATCCTGGCGGTGAACATCGCACTCGGGCGGGCCGATGCGGCGCAGTGTCCGGCGCTCGGCGGCGGCCCGGTCGGCATTCCGCAGCTGATCGCCAGCGTGGGCAACGCGCTGTGCGCCTGCGCGCCGTGCCCGACCCGCCCGCCGACGGCGACCTACACGTCGACCGCGCTGCCGACGCCGACGCGGACGGCCACATTCACGCCGACGCCGCTCACTTCCACCTGGCGCGAGGACAACATCAAGATCCCCAGCTCCAGCTGTCCGCAGGGCGTGACCAAGGACCTGCGCAGCCAACTGGCGAGCGTCGAGGGGTCGTACATCGTGCGCGTCGCAGATGGTGTCGTCGAGCTCGAGGACGGGGACGGCAACACCGCCGCCGGCCTGGTCGATCCGGACGGGACGATCCACGTCGAAGTTGGCGGCACCCAAAACCAGGGTGGGTGCGTCGTCACGGTGGTCCTGCCGCTCGCGGTCAACCTGACGCAGAGCCCGACCACGGCGACCTACGCGGCCCGGGTGACAACGCGCGGCTGTGCGACGAATCTCAACTGCGGATTGCGCATCACCAGCCGCTGGACGCGGACCTCCGCCGCCGCCGCGCGCTCCAGCGCCCGGTCGGGCACCTCGCTGCGCGCTGCGCTGCACCTCACCCCTTGAACGTGCTGGGGCCGAAATCGCCGAACGGGTCGTCGCGCTCGTGCACCGCCTGCTTGAAGCCGGCGGCCGCGGCGCGCTGTTGGAAGGCGTAGCCTTCGGCGGTGTGGCGCGCGAGGCCGTCGAAGACGGTGCCGAGGATCTGCGTCGTCGCGAGGCCGGCGCTCAGCACGGTCTGATTGACCAGCAGCTTCATCATCACCAGCTGGTTGACCGGCATCTGCGCGATGCGGCCGAGCAGCGACTCACAGCGTGCGTCGAGCTCCGCCGCCGGGGCGCACTCGGTGGCCAGGCCCCAGGCGACGGCCTCGCGGCCGTTCAGGCAGTCGCCGGTGAACAGCAGGCGCTTGGCCTTCTCGATGCCGATGCGGAACGCCCACACCGAGGTGGTCGGCGAGCCCCAGACGCGCGCCGGCGGATAGCCGATCTTGGCGTCCTCGGCGATCACCAGCAGGTCGCTGCACAGCGCCATGTCGGTGCCGCCGGCGACACAGAAGCCCTGCACCTTGCAGACCACCGGCTTGTTGGCGTGGAAGAGGCTCATGAAGCCGCGCACGTTGCGCGCCATCATCTGATAGTCGACGACCGGATCCCAGACGCTGCGCGGGTCGTGGTTCTTCGCCGTGACCCGCGGGTCGAGCGCCGACCCGGCCGGTGCGAACGGCCGCTCCTCACGGTCGCGCTCGTCGCGGATGCGCTCGGCGCTGGCCACCAGGTCGTAGCCGCCGCAGAATCCCTTGCCGTTGCCCGACAGCGCGATGACGTGCACGGCGGGGTCGAGGTCGGCGCGCTCGACGCACTGCGCCAGCTCGACCGGCAGGTCGAGGGTGATGCCGTTGCCGCGCTCCGGCCGATTGAGGGTGAGGCGCGCGATGCGGTCGGTGACCTCGTAGGTCATCGTCTTGAGGGTGTCCATGGATCCTCCTGGTTGCGTGGCTTTCTGCTTACGACGGAGCGCGGCACGGAAGCGAACGTTGCCGTACGTAGTGGGTCAGTGTGAATCCGGCGCACACCCTCGCGTGCCGCCTTCTCGACACTCTCCAGCGCCACCGCGGGCTGACCTCACTGTTGGTGGAGGGCGCCGGTCCCTCGGCGCCGTGCTCGCCG
>JBOHWA010001099.1:0-1866 GCA_050735855.1 Binatia bacterium | reverse complement strand
CTCCAGCACGAAGAGCGAAAGCCGACCCGACCAACGGGAGGCATATTTCAACCGACCGCGGCTGACCGGACACACCGGAGGTACGCAATGCCCCGCAACAGGAGCCCGATATGCGTACCTCAGTCATCGTCATCCGGGCGGTCGTCGCCGCCGCGGCCGTCGCCCTCCTGAGCGGCCCGGCGCGCGCCGCCGACCCGCCAGGGAACGCCAACGCCGCGCCGGCCCTCACCTCGGACGAGTACGAGCGCCGCATCCAGCAGCTCGAGAACTCGATCAAGGACCTGCGCAAGGACACGCGCCAGCTGCAGGTCGCCGGCGAGGAGGAGGCCAAGCTCAAGCCCATCGCCGGCTGGGACAAGGGCTTCTTCATCCAGAGCCCCGACGGCGCCAACAAGCTCAACGTCGGCGGCTACGTGCACTTCGACGGCCGCTACTTCCTCAACAGCGGTGACGCCGGCACCAACACCTTCCTGTTCCGCCGCGCCCGTCTCGACCTGAAGGGCAAGTTCCTCAAGTACTACGAGTTCAAGTTCATGCCCGACTTCGCCGGCGGCCAGGTGGTGATCCAGGACGCCTACCTGAACGTCAACTACGTCCCCTGGGCCCGCGTCCAGGCCGGTAAGTACAAGTCGCCGACCGGCCTCGAGCGCTTGCAATCGGCCAACGCGATCATGTTCATCGAGCGCGCCCTGCCGACCAACCTGGTCCCCAACCGCGATCTCGGCTTCATGCTCTGGGGCCAGCCGTTCTACGGTGCGCTCGAGTACTACCTGGCGGTGATGGACTCCGCCGTCGACGGCGGCAGTCTGAACAACGACACCGACCTCAACGACGACAAGGCGTTCGCCGGCCGCGTCTTCGCGCTGCCGTTCAAGGACACCACCTGGGAGCCGCTGCGCGGCTTCGGCATCGGCCTCTCCGGCACCGTCGGCCGGCAGAAGGGCTCGATCACCAACCCGCTGCTGCCACAGTACCGCAGCGACGGCCAGCAGGTCTTCTTCAGCTATGTCACCAACTCCCCCGCCACCACCCCGGGCACCGCGTTCGCCGACGGCACCCAGTGGCGCATCAGCCCGCAGGGCTACTGGTACTGGGGCCCGGCCGGTTTCCTGTGGGAGTACGTGCAGTCGAACAACGGCGTGTCGTTCAACGGCGTCAAGGCCAACGTCGAGGCGAATGCCTGGCAGACCCAGTTCTCCTACGTCGTGACCGGCGAGAACAACACCTTCCGCGGCACGACGCCGGCGAAGAACTTCGATCCGTGGACGTTCTTGGATGGCAACTGGGGCGCCGTCGAAGTGGCGGCACGCTATTCGATCCTCAGCATCGACCGCTCCGCCTTCCGCAACGGCTTCGCCAACCCAGCGCGCTCGGCCCGCGCGGCCAACGCCTGGGCCCTCGGCGTCAACTGGTACCTCAACCCGATGGTGCGGCTGATGCTCGACTTCGATCGCACGACGTTCAACGGCGGCACCGCCGGCGGCGATCGCCCGTCCGAACAGTTGATCATGAGCCGCGTCCAGTTCGTCTTCTGATCATGCCCGCGACCCCAGCGGTCTCGGCCGGGTTGGCCGAGCATGCCCCACGCGGTTGAAGCCCATCTTCCCATCGTCCGGCCCAGCGGGAGCCATCCGCAATTTCGCGGGATGGCCGAGGCCCCCCTCCTCGTCCCCCCTCGCTGCGGCCGGACGACCCAACCCGGCGAGAGTGTCCGTCCTCCGGCACTCTCGCCGGGTCCTCCGTCCCTGATTTTTCACCACAGAGATCACAGAGGTCACGGAGGTCACGGAGGAGTACAAAGAAAAGGAGTTCACCGCGGAGACGCGGAGGCGCGGAGGCGCTGTGCACAGCAGCTCGCCTCCGCGC
>JBOHWA010001098.1:0-2442 GCA_050735855.1 Binatia bacterium | reverse complement strand
CACCTGAAAGATGCCGCTGGCCGACGCTGCGAAGACCTCGCGCCCGTCGGAGGCGGCAGCGACCGAGCCGAAGATCTGCGCATCGACGGCGCCGGTTGTCCGCGGCGTCATTGCGCCAATCCATCTCGTCCCCTGCTTCAGCGGGGCACAGCGAGGAAGTGGCGCACGGCGCGGGCGATAGCGCCGGGGCGCTCGGGCAGCAGGGCGTGGCCGGCGGCGCTGAGCTGGGCGAGCGTCGTGTGATCGCCACGCGCGGTGCGTCCGGCGCGCAGCAAAGCGGCGTTCTCGGGCGGCGCGGTGACGTCGTCGGCGCCCTGCACGATCAACATCGGCTGGCGGCCACCGAGGAAATACTCGGAATCCGGCGTGCGCAGGCTGGCCGCCGCCTCGGCGGCGCCGATCGCCGGCAGCCAGCCGTCGAGCCATACGGCGGGGTCACGGTCCGGGGCGAAGAAGGCGATGCGAATGCTGTCCAGCCGCTCGGTATCGGGCAGGGACAGGTCGAAGCTGTCGAGGAGCGCGGCGGTGACCTCGGACGGACGCGCGACGCGGCCGCCGCAGGCGAGGCAGACGATCGACCGGACGCGCTCGGGGTTGCGGATCGACAGGAGGCGCACGACGCGACTGCCGAAGGCGTGCCCGATGGCGTCGACCGTCGCGCTGCCAGCGCGGTCGAGCAGCGCGACGACGTCATCGACCAGATCGGCGATGCGAAATCCACCCGGTACGGCGCTGTCGACGACCAAGGGGTCGACCGCCAGGACGCGATAGCCGCAGCGCAGCAGCACCGCGGTGACCGCGTCGAAATCGGCGGCGAGGCGGGCGAGCGACGGATAGAGCAGCACGTCACGGCCGTTGGCGGCTGCGGACGGCGTCCAGACGTGCAACAGGGAACGGCGGGTCTGTACCTGCGTGCGCGCATCGCGCCGCCCGCCGCCCGACGGGCGCGTCTCCGACGCGGCCGCAGGCCCGATGCGCGCCGGCGTGCCAGCCGACGCCGCCACGAGCAAGCACCCGCGCCGTCCGATCGCGCGCCGCGCGGAGCGGAATAGACGTGGCCACATCAAGGGTCGAAGACGGCCTTCACGAGGCTGCCGGTGATGACGGCGACGCGGCGGTTGAGTCGGATGTCGGACATGTGCTCGCTCGTGGGTCGGGCGCCGCGTCAGGGCAGGCAAGCGAGCGGCTGCACGCCAGGGTAGTCGGTGGTCAGGGTGCCTTCGTCGACGCGATCGACGACGCCGGCGGGATCGGCGACGGCGGCGGCGAGCCAGTCGTGGATGGTGACGCCGTCGACGGTCAGCGTGTTGAAGCGCGTGAAGTCGCGCAGGATGGTGTGGAACGGCGTTGAATCGGCGGTCAGCCAGTAGTGTACGCCGGAGGTGCCGCGGGCGAGGCAATACTCGCTGCGGCAGGCGTTGGTCCACGCCACCTGCGAGGGAAATTGGTTGGTCAAGGTCTGGATCGGATCGACCTGGCTGCTGATTGGCAGCCACAGCTGCTCCGGCGTCGCCAACAGGCGCGGTGCGGTGGCGTCTTCCAGCACCCGGCCGAGGCCGCAGTCGGTCGCGAGGCAGTAGGGGGGGAGCGTACGGCGCGCGCCCCAGAAGGCCTGCATGATCACCCCGAGGCTGCGCACACCCGCCGCCTGGCCGTTGTCGAGCGCCAAACCGCCGTCTGGCGCGGCCGTGGCGTGCACCCAACGCAGGTCGTCGAGCAGGTAGTGGTAGTTGAAGCGCACACCCCAGCCGCCGGCCGACTCACCGATCAGCAGGACGCGCAGGCGATCGGGGCGGTAGCCGTCGGCGTCGCCGGCGTCGAGCGCTGTCCAGAGGACGTCGCGCAGGTAGCCGAGCGCGGCGCGCGCGTTGCGCGCGCCGTAGCGCCGGATGGTGAAGGTGGAGAACGCCTGGTCGAGGCCGGCGCCGCTGTGCAGGTCCTGGGTGCAGTATGGCAGCACGACGCGCGTCCAGTTGGCGAACGAGTTCGCGGCCGGATCGTCGTGCTCGATCCCGGCCAGCGGCTGCAGGTCGTCGGCGTCGGCGCGCAGCAGATCGGGGCGCGTGTTGCGCACGCTCAGACAGTCCGACTCGAACAGGCAAACGCCGCCCCCTTGCATGTCGAGCAGCACGCGCTCGAGCGGCTGGCCAATTGGCGCCAGCCGCACCCAGAAGGCATAGGGACTGCCGTCGCCGCAGACGGTGCCCCACTGCGCCTCGGGTAGCGTCACTTGCGTCCACACGCCGCGCGGCGGCATGGCGACGGCGGGACGCGGACCGCAGTCGAGCGCCAGCGGTGCCGGCGCGCCGTGCGCCGCCGCCGTCAGGCAACGCGCCTGAGCGCTGGCGCGCGCGGTGAACGCGTCGACGTCGAGCCCGATTGCGGCTTCGAGGTCGGCGCAGGCGGCGCCGAGCGTGGCGCGCGCATGGGCCTCGGCCGCGC
>JBOHWA010001097.1:0-5046 GCA_050735855.1 Binatia bacterium | reverse complement strand
GATCAGCACGGCGCCGAGGGACCGGCGCCCTCCACGGAGATTTTCTTCGCGCGCCCGGCTTGACACCCCAGCGCCCCGTGCTTAGTCCCGAAGGGCCGTTCGAGACTGTGTCGCGTCCGAACAGGGTTGCACAGACCGGGATGCCGAGGCAGCCGGCGGCCCGACCGACTTACGCCACCAAACAATCTTCGAGGGAGGTTTCCGAGAATGTCAGCACGCATGCGACCCCTGCACGACCGGGTCATCGTCAAGCGGATCGAGGGAGAAGAAAAGACCAAGGGCGGCATCATCATCCCCGACACCGCCAAAGAGAAGCCCCAGGAAGGCCGCGTGATCGCCGTTGGACCGGGCCGCGTCGACGACGGCAAGACCATCAAGCTCGAGGTCAAGGCCGGCGACCGCGTCCTGTTCGGCAAGTACTCGGGCACGGAGATCAAGCTCGACGGCGAGGAGCACATCATCATGCGCGAGGAAGACATCCTCGGCGTGATCGAAAGCTGACCCGCCCGCACACAGCATCTACCAAGGGAGAGACACCACCATGGCAGCCAAAATCGTGAAATTCGGCGAGGACGCTCGCAGCAAGATCCTCCGCGGGGTCAGCCAACTGGCCGACGCCGTCACCGTCACACTCGGCCCCAAGGGCCGCAATGTCGTCATCGAGAAGAGCTGGGGCGCTCCGACCGTCACCAAGGACGGCGTCACCGTCGCCAAGGAAGTCCAACTCGAAGACAAGTTCGAGAACATGGGCGCCCAGATGGTCAAGGAGGTCGCCTCGAAGACCTCCGACGTCGCCGGCGACGGCACCACGACGGCCACCGTGTTGGCGCGCGCCATCTTCGCCGAGGGCGCCAAGATGGTCGCCGCCGGGCACGACCCGATGAACATCAAGCGCGGCATCGACAAGGCGGTCGTCGCCATCGTCGCGGCGCTCAAGAGCCAGTCGAAGCCGACCAAGGGCCGTGACGAGATCGCCCAGGTCGGCACCGTGTCGGCCAACGGCGACGCCGCGATCGGCGACATCATCGCCGAAGCGATGGACAAGGTCGGCAAGGAAGGCGTCATCACGGTCGAGGAGGCGAAGAGCCTCGAGACCACGCTCGACGTCGTCGAGGGCATGCAGTTCGACCGCGGCTACCTGTCGCCGTACTTCGTCACCGACCCCGAGCGCATGGAAGTCGCGCTCGAGGAGCCGTACATCCTGATCCACGAGAAGAAGATCAGCGCCATGAAGGACCTGCTGCCGGTGCTCGAGCAGGTCGCGAAAGCCGGCAAGCCGCTGCTGCTGATCGCCGAGGATATCGAAGGCGAAGCACTGGCCACGCTGGTGGTCAACAAGATCCGCGGCACCCTGCACGCCGCCGCGGTCAAGGCGCCGGGCTTCGGCGACCGCCGCAAGGCGATGCTCGAAGACATCGCCGTCCTCACCGGTGGCAAGCTGATCGCCGAGGAGCTCGGGCTCAAGCTCGAGAGCGTCACCCTGAAGGACCTCGGCCGCGCCAAGCGCATCGTCATCGACAAGGACAACACGACGGTCATCGACGGGGCCGGCAAGCGCCCCGACATCGAGGGCCGCATCAAGCAGATCCGCGCCCAGGTCGAGGAGACCACCTCGGACTACGACCGCGAGAAGCTGCAGGAGCGGCTGGCCAAGCTGGTCGGCGGCGTCGCGGTCATCCGCGTCGGCGCGGCGACCGAGATCGAAATGAAGGAGAAGAAGGCGCGCGTCGAGGACGCCATGCATTCGACCCGCGCCGCCGTCGAGGAAGGCGTCGTGCCGGGCGGCGGCGTCGCCCTGGTCCGCGCCGCGGCCGCCATCGACAACCTGAAGGTGCCGGCCGAGGAAGAGATCGGCGTCGGCATCGTCCGCCGCGCCGTGCAGGAGCCCTGCCGCCGCATCGCCATGAACGCCGGCACCGACGGCGCCGTGGTGCTCGACAAGGTGCGCAACGGCAAGGGATCGTTCGGCTTCAACGCCGCCACCGAGGAGTTCGAAGACCTGCTCAAGGCCGGCATCATCGATCCGACCAAGGTCGTCCGCACCGCGCTGCAGAACGCCGGCTCGGTCGCCGGCATGCTGCTCACCACCGAAGCGATGGTGGCCGACAAGCCCGAGGACAAGAAGTCGGGCGGCGCGCCGGCACCGTCGTACGACGACATGTGAGTCGCGGCTCGCCGCGACTCATCCGTCTGCAATGAGAGGGCGGCCCACACGGGCCGCCCTTTTCATTTTCACCGGCCCTATGGCACTGTCCCGGGGAGGGCTCGGCGGGAGCCGCGCCCTCCCGAGGATGCTGACAGGAGGAGGCGGCGGAAGGGAGATGGCGGATCAGCAGCCCGTCAGATCGACCGCGCACCGCCGCGCGTAGCCAACATGGCGCAACAGAAATACACGGCGAAGGACATCACGGTCCTCGAGGGCCTCGAGCCGGTGCGCAAGCGCCCCGGCATGTACATCGGCGGGGTCGACAGCACCGGGCTGCACCATCTGCTCTGGGAGTTGCTCGACAACTCGGTCGACGAGGCGATGAACGGCCACTGCGACCGCATCACCGTCCTGCTGCACAAGGACGGCGAGTCGCTCACCGTCAGCGACAACGGCCGCGGCATCCCGGTCGACATGCACCCGAAGCACAAGCGCTCGGCGCTGGAGCTCATCCTCACCACGCTGCACGCCGGCGGCAAGTTCGAGAACCAGAACTACTTCCACTCCGGCGGCCTGCACGGCGTCGGCGCCTCCGTGGTCACCGCCCTCGCCTCGTCGCTGACCGCCCAGGTCAAGCGCGACGGCGCCCTGTGGGAGCAGTCGTTCGCGCGCGGCATCCCCAGCGGCAAGCTGAAGAAGGTTGGTCCGGCGCGCGGCAGTGGCACGACCATCACCTTCACCGCCGACCGCGCCATCTTCCCCAACACCCAGTTCGATCCGGCGGTGATCCGCGACCGCCTCGAGTCGCATTCCTACCTGCACCGCGGCCTGACCCTGGTCTTCGATCAGCAGCGCGACCACAGCAGTGAGACCTTCCACCACGAGCAGGGCATCGCCGAGTACATCACCAAGCTGATCGCCGAGCGCGGCAAGCAGCAGATCGCCGAGCCGGTCTACGCCGAGAAGCGCGACGGGCTGATCATCGAGTGCGCCCTCGCCTGGACCGAGGCGACCGACGAGCACGTGCTGTCGTTCGTCAACGGCATCCCCACCGGCTCGGGCGGCACGCACGAGGCCGGCTTCAAGAACGGTCTCACCAAGGCGGTGCGCAACTACCTCAACGTGCAGAACCTGACGCCGAAGGGTGTCACCATCAACGCCGAGGATGCGCGCGAGGGCATCGTCGCGATCCTCAGCCTCTACATGCAGGAGCCGCAGTTCCAGGGGCAGACCAAGGACCGCCTCAACAACCCCGAGGTCAGCGCGCCGATCGACAACTTCATCCGCACGACGCTCGAGAACCACCTGTTGCAGAATCGCTCGCAGGCCACCGCCATCGCCGAGCGGGTCGTCCTCGCGGCGCGCGCCCGCAGCGCCTCGCGCGCCGCCGCCGAGAGCGTGCAGCGCAAGTCGGCGGTGTCGCACCGCCTCAACCTGCCCGGCAAGCTGGCCGACTGCAGCTCGACTGACCCGCGCAAGAGCGAGCTGTTCATCGTCGAGGGCGACTCCGCCGGCGGCTCCGCCAAGCAGGGCCGGGCGCGCGAGTTCCAAGCCATCCTGCCGCTGCGCGGCAAGGTGCTCAACTCCGAGCAGGCGTCGCTGACCAAGGTGCTGGCCAACCGCGAGCTGAACGACATCATCTCGGCCCTCGGCTGCGGCACCGGCAAGCAGCTCGACACCAGCAAGCTGCGCTACCACAAGATCTGTCTGCTGATGGACGCCGATTCCGACGGCCATCACATCTGCACCCTGCTGCTGACGTTCTTCTACCGCCACCTGCGCCCGCTGATCGATCAGGGCTACGTCTTCATCGCCCAGCCGCCGTTGTTCCGGATCGAGATCGGCAAGCAGGTGCACTGGGCCTTGACCGATGCCGACCGCGACCGCATTCTCGGCACCGCCAACGGCAAGTCGACCACGGTGCAACGCTTCAAGGGGCTCGGTGAGATGAACCCGGGAACGCTGAAGGAGACGACTCTCGATCCCGCCCGCCGCGCACTCCTGCGCGTCGCCATCAGCGACGATCATGCCGCCGAGCAGACCATCCAGACGCTGATGGGCAAGGACGTCGAGCCGCGCTTCAAGTTCATCATGGAGCGCGCCCCGAAGGTCGAGGACGTCGACGTCTAAGGGGGCTCCGATGACGATGATCCGCTACCGTCACTGCCCGACCTGTGAAGAAGAGTACAACGCCACCGTCGTGGTGTGCGTCGAGTGCGGCGGCCCGCTGACCGACGGCCCGCTGGAGTACTTCGAGACCGGCACGCGCGGCGAACGCGGCGCGGACGACCGCGACGACGACGAGCTGATGGAGTCGGACGACGAGCACCTGGTGGTCGACCGGGAGCTCGCCAAGCTCCCGGGCATCCAGGCCGACGTCATCGTGCAGGGGCTCCTGGACGAGCAGATCCCCTGCGCCGTCGAGATCGGCGGCCGCCGCACGCTGTACGCGCCGGACGGCCCACGCCCGCAACCGTTCGGCATCACCACGCCGGTGACGGTCTTCGTCGCCGCCGAACATCACGAGCCGGCGCACGACATGCTGGTCTCACTGCCGGAAGAGGACGACGCGATCGGCGAACAGTGGGCCGCCGCCACGGCCGCCCTCGCCGCCGAGACGGGCGACGACGGTGAGATCGAAGCGAGCGAGCCCGAGCTCGATCAGTCCACCGACGCACCGACGCCCGAGAGCCACTCGTTGCTCACCATCGCCGTGGTGGTCATCGTCGGCATCATCGTGCTGGTGTTCTTCGGCCGCTGAGGCGCGCCGCCGGCGCTGGCGGCCGCGCCCTACCATTCGGGAGTGGGTCTGTTTGAGGCTCAGGTCAGCCTCGCCGTGAGCGACGCTGCCGGCGAGTGGCCGCCCGGTGGAGGGCGCCGGTCCCTCGGCGCCGTGCTGA
>JBOHWA010001096.1:0-1694 GCA_050735855.1 Binatia bacterium | reverse complement strand
GGGTGTAGACGACGAAGTCGCCGCCGTCCTGCTTGCGCACCTCGCCGTGCTCGAAGACGACGCGGTCCTTGCACGCCTCGACGCGCACGCCGGCCGCCGTCGCGCGCGCCGCGACCGCCGCGTCGCGCCGCCGCGCATAGGGACTGTAGTCGCGGTTGAAGGTGAGCCGATCGGCGCGCGTCTCGTGCAGCAGGCGCGCGATCACCTCGACCGGATCGCCGCGCCGCACGATCAGCGGACAGCCCTGCGCCGCCAGATCCGCCGCCAGCCGCTGCAGACAGTCGAACAGAAAACGCTGCCGCGCCGGGCTCCGGTGCGCGCCGCCAAGCAGCCCGTCGTCGAGGATGAACAGCGGCACCAACGCATCGGCGCGCGCGGCAAGGGTGAGCGCGGTATTGTCGGTCAGGCGGAGATCGTTGCGGAACCAGTGCACGGCGCGCATGCGGCCACGATATCGGTGCGCGACACTCCTGCAAGGCGGCTCGGAGGGATCCGCTGGAGGGCGCCGGTCCCTCGGCGTGCTTCGACAAACTCAGCACCGACGGCGCGCGTCCGGTTCGCCCTGAGCTTGTCGAAGGGCCCAGGGCCCGGCGCCCTGGGCGCCGCGTGCGGCGGGCGTCGTGCTGATCAGCGCCGCCGCGGTCGCAGACGCCGCGCCGCGACGATCATCAGCAGCGCCAGCGCGGCGGCGAGCGGCCAGTCGTGCAGCGCCGGGGCGATCTCGACCACCAGGGTGGTGTCGCTGCCGCCGCTGCTGCCGCCCTCGGCGTCGGTGATGACCACCGCGTTCTGCACCTGCGTGGTGAAGGCGGGGTTGTCGACGACGACGGCGAAGTAGAGCGTGCCCATGCCGCCGGGCGGCAGGTCGGGGACGCCGCGCGTGCACATGGTGCCGGGCGGGCTGCCGCCAGGGCAGGACCAGCCGGGGCTGCTGGAGCCGGGGCTGAAGCGCGTGTGGGCGGGCACGGTCTCGGTGATGACGACGCCGGTGGCGGTGCCCGAGCCGATGTTGCCGTAGCTGATGGTGTAGACCAGCGTCGCGCCGGGGGCGACGGTCGAGTCGGACGTTTTGCTGATCTCGAGCAGCGGCTGGCCTGGCGTCGAGGTCTGCGACGGGGTCGGGGTCTGGCTCGCGGTGAGCGTCGCGCTCGGCGTCAGGCTGGTGGTCGGGGTCGCGGTCGGCGTGCCGGTCGGCGTCGCGCTGGGCGACGCGGTGGTGGTCGGGGTGGGCGACGGCGACAGGGTCGGCGTCGCGGTGGGAGTGGCGACCGGCGTCGGTGTCAGGGTCGGCGTGGCGCTCGGGGTGAGCGTCGGGCTCGCACTGGCCGTCGGCGTCGCGGTCGGGGTCTGGCTCGGGGTACCACTGGCGCTGGGTGTCGCGGTTGGCGAGGGACTGGGGGTCGACGAGGCGGTCGCCGTCGTCGTCGGCGTATTCGATGATGTGGCCGTCGGCGTCTGGCTGGGGGTCGCGCTCGCGGTCGCGGTCGCCGTGGCGGTATCGACCGGCGTCAGGGTCGGGGTGTGGGACGCGGTCACGGTCGGTGTCGCGGTCAGCGTGGGCGTCGCGGTGGGGGTATCGACCGGGGTCAGCGTCGGGGTGTGGGACGCGGTCGCGGTCGGCGTCGCGGTCAGCGTGGGCGTCGCGGTGGGGGTATCGACCGGGGTCAGCGTCGGAGTGTGGGACGCGGTTGCAG
>JBOHWA010001095.1:0-1852 GCA_050735855.1 Binatia bacterium | reverse complement strand
CAGGATGGGGGGAAGTCTGCGATGGGGCGAACATTGGGACTCGCGCAGCCCCCCATCCTGTCCTTCCCCCGCAAGGGGGGAAGGGACCATCGAAGTCAGAGCAGCGACGGTTGGAGCGCTCGGATATCGATCGTTCTGGCGATCGCCATCGCTCTGGTTGCGTCAGGGTGCTCGACCTACACCGATCGCCTCGCGCAGGCGAGCAGCGCCGCCTCCGCCGGCGACTATACCGCGGCCGTCAACGACGTGAACGCCGTCATGGGCGTCTCGAATAGCGACGAGCTGCCGAATCAGTGGAGCGGCGACCGCCCGCTGGCGGTGCTCGAGCGCGGCTCGCTGCAGCAGGCCCTGGCCGAGTACGGCAGCTCGCAACGCGATCTGTCCGGCGTCGAGCCACAGCTCGAGCTGCTCGACATGAAGACCGATCCGGTCGCCGCGCTGGGCAGCTATCTCTACAGCGACAGCGTCAAGACCTATCGCACCCCGCCCACCGAGCGGCTGGCGCTCAATCCGGTCAACCTGCTGAACTACCTGGCGGCCGGCGATCTCGACGGCGCCGCGGTCGAGGCGCGGCGCTTCCAGGTGATGCGCGAGTACCTCACCTCGCTCGACATCACGGCCGACGGCCCGGCGACGCTCGGCGCCTATCTCGCCGGCTTCGTCTTCGAGCGCCGCGGTGAGGGCGACCGCGCCCTGCGCTACTACGAGGAGGCGCTGGCGGCCGGCCCGGTGCCGTCGCTCGACGCGCCGATCAGCCGACTGGCGCGCATCTATCCGTACCGCGGTCCGCACCTGTCCGCCGTGCTGGCGCAGCAACCCAGCGCGAAGGGCCAGAAGGTCGACGCCATCCCGCCGGCCGAGCTGCTCATCGTCCTGAGCGTCGGCCGCGTACCGCACAAGGTGCCGGAGCGCATCCCGGTCGGCGCCGCGGTCGGCATCGCCGGCGCCCTCCTGAGCAACAACATCGACTGGCTCAAGTATGGCGCCGGCAAGGTGGTGGTCTACCCACAGCTGGTGGCGACGCCGAGCGGCCTCGGGCCCGCCGCGGTGACGGTCGACGGACAGGGCGTCGCCGTCGAAGCGCTCACCGACCTCGGCGCCTCGATTCGCCAGGAGTACGAGGATGCGAAACCCAAGATCATCGCCGCCGCGCTGGTGCGCATGGCCGCGCGCGCCGCGGTGGCGGAAGGCGTGCGCGCCGGCGGCAAGCAGCAGAGCAGCGCGCTCGGCGACGTGCTCAGCATCCTGGTCGAGACCACCATGGTCGCCCTCGACCGCCCCGACACGCGCTCCTGGACGATGCTGCCCGACCACGTGCTGGTCGCCCGCCTGCCCGTCGCGCCCGGCACGCACACCGTCGAGGTGTCGTTCGGCGGCAGCGGCAGCCACAGCATCCCGGTGGATGTGCCCGCCGCCGGCTTCGCTGCGGTCGTCGTCACCGAGCCGCGCTAACGGTCGCCTTCACTGCGCGATGGGCGGGCAGGTGCCGCGCTCGATCTGTGGCTCGGAAACCTCGCTGACGGACTGGTCCTCCCATACGAATCCGCCCGGGAGGGTGCTCACGTCCAGCTCGATGAGGACGGGCTCAGATCGATCCTCCACACCCAACTCGCGCTCCAGTCGGAGGAAATTCGCCGCATCGCCGCTGCTGCCGACGAGGCGGTAGGACGCCCCGGAGGCACAGCTGCGCACCACCCAGGTGCGGCGGTCGAGCTCGCCGCGCAAGTGGAAGGTGCGCTGTTCCGCACACCCGGCGAGGCTCAGGATTGCCGACACGAGCCCAAGGCGAATCCCAAGCGGTGCGAACCCGTGCTGCCGAACGACCACGTCCTCACACTGCACCAGGGGCGGG
>JBOHWA010001094.1:0-2715 GCA_050735855.1 Binatia bacterium | reverse complement strand
GATCAGCACGGCGCCGAGGGACCGGCGCCCTCCAGGTCGGTATGACCGCGGGCGGCCGACTCGGCGCGGGCACGGCGCCCTCCGGCTTCGCACGATCGGCGAGCTCGCTTGCCTTTCCGCTCTCCCCTGCGCACCCTCGCCTCGATGTCCGTTGCCGCCGAGTATCTGCCGCGCATCCTGCGCGCCCGCGTCTCCGACATCGCCATCGAGACGCCGCTCGAGTTGATCCCGCGCCTCTCCGCCCGCCTCGGCCAGCGCGTCCTGCTCAAGCGCGAGGGCCTGCAGCCGGCGTTCTCGTTCAAGGTGCGCGGCGCCTACAACAAGATGCGCGGCCTGACGGCGGCGCAGCGCCAGCGCGGCGTCATCGCCGCCTCGGCGGGCAACCACGCGCAGGGCGTGGCCATGGCGGGGCGGGCGCTCGGCATCGACGCGGCGATCGTCATGCCGACCACCACGCCGCCGATCAAGGTCGAATCGGTGCGCGCCCTCGGCGGCCGCGCCATCCTGCACGGCGACACCTTCGACGACGCCTACGCGCACGCCCGCACCATCCAGGCGGCCGAGCAGCGCGAGTTCATCCACCCGTACGACGACCCCGAGGTGATCGCCGGCCAGGGCACCATCGCGGCCGAGATCCTGCGCCAGTGCTCGGACAGCATCGACGCGGTCTTCGTCCCGGTCGGCGGCGGCGGCCTGATCGGCGGCATCGCCGCCTACTGCAAGGCGCTCTTCCCCGACATCCGCATCATCGGCGTCGAGCCCGAGGACAGCAACTGCCTGTACGCCGCGCTCGCCGCCGGCGAGCGCGTGGTGCTCGACCAGGTGTCGCTGTTCGCCGACGGTGTCGCCGTCAGGCAGGTCGGCGCCGAGCCCTTCCGCATCGCGCGCGAATGCGTCGACGAGGTGCTGCTGGTCTCCACCGACGAGATCTGCGCCGCGATCAAGGACATCTACGAGGACACGCGTTCGATCTCCGAGCCGTCGGGCGCGCTCGGCGTCGCCGGATTGAAGCGCTACGTCGAGCGCGGCGGCGCGCGCGACCGCACGCTGGTGGCGATCGAGAGCGGCGCCAACCTCAACTTCGACCGCCTGCGCTACATCTCCGAACGCACCGAGACCGGCGCCCACGCCGAGGCGCTGCTCGCCGTCGCCATCCCCGAGCAGAAGGGCAGCTTCCGCCGCTTCTGCAGCGCGCTCAGCGGCCGCGCCATCACCGAGTTCAACTACCGCTTCTCCGATCCCGCCCGGGCCGACATCTTCGTCGGCCTCAAGCTCGCCGGCGGCGACGCGGAGCGGCGGGCGCTGATCGCCCAGCTGCGCGACGACGGCTATCCAGTCACCGACCTGACCGACAACGAGCTCGCCAAGCTGCACATCCGCCACCTGGTCGGCGGCCGCGCCGCGGTGCCCGACGAGGTCCTCTTCCGCTTCGAGTTCCCCGAGCGCCCCGGCGCCCTGCTGCGCTTCCTCAACCAGATGGGCGAGCGCTGGAACATCAGCCTGTTCCACTACCGCAACCACGGCGCCGCCACCGGCCGCGTCGTGATCGGCATCCAGGTGGCGCCGCCCGAGCACGCCCTGCTGCACGAGTTCCTCGTCAGCCTGGGGTACCCGTACGTCGACGAGACGCACAACCCGGCCTACGAGTTCTATTTGGCGGGCCGGTAAGCCAGGGAAAGGATCTAGCCCTAGCCCTAGCCCTAGCCCTTGCCCTTGCCCTTGCCCTCGCCCTTGCCCTTGCCCTCGCCCTAGCCCTTGCCCTCGCCCTAGCCCTTGCCCTGTATGAAATGGCTCCGGCTCTACAGCTCTTGAGCCTGATCCTTCTCATCCAGGGCAAGGGCTAGGGCAAGGGCTAGGCCTAGGCTCTCGGAAAGATCTCGTTCGCGGCGAGAAGCGGTCTGCCCGCCGGCATGGACAGGCGGAGACCCCAGTGAGATGCAGGGCGCGGTCCGCATGGCGAGCGACGGGGAGCGGCAGCTTGGGCAGGTCGACTGGGCCGACGTCGGCATCCGGCTGACGGCCTATGCGGCCTGGAAGGCGCGCAACCTGCGCTGGCGGACCGGGCTGACCGACGCGCTGGCCGGTGGGCGCACGCCCGAGGATCTCGCCGCCGAGGCGATCCTCAAAGTGCTGGCCGGCGAGCGCGGCTGGGATCCGCAGCGCGGCGCGCTGCTGCCCTACCTCGAGGGCGTCGTCGACAGCCTGATCAGCCATCTGGCCGAGTCGGCCGACAACCGCGTGCAGGAGCGCTGGTCGGATGCCTACGACCGCGCCGCCGAGAGCGCGCCGGCGAGCGATCCCGCCGAGCGCATCGAGCGCCTGCGCGCCACGCTGCAGCGCGAGCAACAGAGCGGCTTGTTGGCCCTGGTCGATGCGGTCGATGCCGGTTGCGACGCGACGCCGCAGGCGCTCGCCCGCCAACTCGCGATCAGCGTCGTCGACGTCAACAACCGCCTCAAACGCCTGCGCCGCATCGCGCAGCGAGTCGTGCAGGAGCTTCCCGCACGAACTGGAGCGCACACCCGATGACCCGCGATCCCTCGCGCCGCGACGACGCCCAGCGCGTCGTCGACGGCCTGGCCGATCTCTTTGACCGCCTGCCGCCTGCCGACCGCACCGCGGCGGAGGAGGAGCTGCGCGAGAGCGGTGTCGACCCGGCCGGCGTCGGTCGCCGCCTCGCGGCGCGCGCCGCTGCCCGGCTGCCGGAGCGAGCGC
>JBOHWA010001093.1:0-2430 GCA_050735855.1 Binatia bacterium | reverse complement strand
GCGCAGCGCAACATGAAGATCGCCTTCGTCGGGCCCTATCTGGTGTCGGGCATGTCGATCCTGACCAAATCGAAGACCATGGCGGCGCTGCGCAAGGCCGACGAGATCAACACGCCGGATGTCACGCTCACGACGCTGCGCGGGTCGACCGGCGAGAAATTCGCCCAGCAGAGCATCCCGAAAGCGAAGCTGGTGTTGACCGACACGCTCGACGAGGGGGTGGCGCTGGTGATCGACGGCAAGGTCGACGCGCTGCTCGCCGACCACCCGTTCTGCACCGTCACGGTCTATCGCAACCGCGACAAGGATCTGGTCACCCTCGACACACCGTTCACCTTCGAGCCGCTCGGCGTCGGCCTGCCGCCAAACGATCCGCTGCTGATGAACTGGACGCAGAACGCGCTCGCCGACCTCGACGACTCGGGCGCCATGTTCGATCTGCTGTACCGCTGGTTCGAGCAGGACGACTGGGTGCAGCAGCTCAAGTGAGCCGCGCGACGGCGGCCGCGCGTGCCGTCCTGTGGGACATGGACGGCACGCTGGTCGACTCCGGCGACCTGCACTTCGCCACCTGGCGCGACGTGCTGGCCGAGCGCGGCCACGCGCTGACGCGCGCCGAGTTCGACGCCACCTTCGGGCAGCCTTCGACGCGCTGCTGCGCTGAAGATCTTCACCACAGAGGGCACAGAGGAAAGACAAGAGAATACGCTTTTACCGCGGAGACGCGGAGGACACGGAGACGAGTTGCGCACCTCCGCGACCGCTGCGTCTCCGCGGTGAAACTTCCCTTCTTTGTCTTTCCTCTGTGTCCTCTGTGCTCTCTGTGGTGAAAAAAACCGTCAACCGAAGCGCACCGGCAGCTTGTCGAGGACATGGAACAGCGAGCGGCCCCATTGCAGGTCGTCGCTGGCCAGCTCGATGTGGTCGACCCGGCGCACCAGGGTGCCGATGGCGACCTGCGCCTCCATGCGGGCGAGGTGGGCGCCGAGGCAGAAGTGGCCGCCGCCGCCGAAGGCCAGGTGGGCGTTGTCGGCGCGGGCGATGTCGAAGCGGTCGGGATCGGGGAAGCGCGCCGGGTCGCGGTTGGCGGCGAACAGCAGCGACCACACCTGCGTGTCCTTGGGGATCGTGTGGCCGCCGAACTGCGCATCGGCGTGCAGGTAGCGCGGCGTCAGCGGGATCGGGCCGTCGTAGCGCAGGCACTCCTCCACCGCGCTGCCGATCAGACCGGGCTCGGCGCGCAGGCGGGCCAGCTGGTCGGGATGGCGCAGCAGCGCCAGGACACCGTTGCCGATCAGGCCGATGGTGGTCTCGAAGCCGGCGATCAACAGGCCGACGGTCTGCGACAACAGCTCCGCTTCGCTGAGGCGATCGCCCGCCTCCTCGGCGCGGATCAGATCGCTGAGGATGTCGTCGCGCAGGTTGCTGCGCCGTTCCTCGATCAGGGCCTCGAAATAGGTGCGCAGCGCCAGGCCGGCGGCCAGGCCGCGCTCGAGGACCTCGGGCGGCGCCAGCAGGAAGGCGAGCAGGTGGGTCGCTTCGGCGGTCCACTGGGTGAAGCGGTCGCGGTCGGCGATCGGCACGCCCATCATCTCGCAGATCATCGTCGATGGCACCGGCAGGGCGAGGTCGGCGATGACGTCCATCGAGCCGCTGCGCACGACGCGATCGATCTGCTCGTCGGCCACCGCCTGGGCGCGATCGCGCAGGCGCTCGATGGCGCGCGGCGTGAACGCCTTGCTGACCAGCTTGCGCAGGCGGGTGTGGTTGGGCGGATCCTGTTGCAGCATGAACTGCGCTGGCCCGCCCTGGGGGAAGATGTTGTCGCCCGGGAATGAGCCGTCCGAGAGGCGCACGCCGGTCGGCACCTGGGTCAGCAGGCGCACGCAGTCCTCGTAGCGCGACAGCCGCCAGACCCCGATCGGCGTCGGGCTCACCGGCGCGACCTCACGCAGGTGCTTGAGGAACGGGTGCGGATCGGCACGAAACGTCGGGTCGAGGGGATTGGCGCCGTGCCAGGGATCGTCGTCCACAGCGGGGGGTGTCATGGCGCAGCCCTAGCACAGCGCCGCGCTGGGGAGGGAGCGGGCGGAGGGAGGGACGGGAGACGGGGGACGGGAGTTCCAGACCTGACGGGCTGGTCTCCCGTCACGGGTCGGTCGGCTTTGCCCAAGAAAGCGGAAGGCAACAACGGATTGAGCGGATTAAACGGATTTCTGAGCCCCTACGCCGTGAAATCCGCTTAATCCGTTGTTGGTTTTCTGAGTTCCTACGCAAAGCGCGGAGGCCGCGGGTGCTTGAAGTCGTTGGCGGCGAGGCTGCGAGGGTCAGGGACCCTGGGATCAGCCTTCGCGAATCGAGGAACGAGAGGACCGACCCGGCTTTGCCCAATCAATCGGCTAAGCCGCTCAAACCAATGCTGCGGCGACA
>JBOHWA010001092.1:0-2017 GCA_050735855.1 Binatia bacterium | reverse complement strand
CTGCTGCTGCCGGCGCCCGCCGACCTGGCCGGCCTGCGCGCGGCGGCCCGACCATTCGTGACCGGCGCGCTGGCGCGCGAGCCGCGGCGCTATTTCGCGTTCGTCGAGCAGCCACCGGACGGGTTGGTCTCCTCGACCCGCTACCGCCGACGCCTGGCCGGCGGCGCCATCGTCGGACGCGCCTTCGCCAGCCGCTACCGGCCGTACGGCGGCGCCGGTCGTGCACCCGGCGCCGAGTCCATCCTGGTCGAGCACTGGATGCATGGGCGCTCGCAGCCGCGCGGCACCGTCCTGGCACTGCACGGCTTTGGCATGGGCCAGCCGCGCCTCGATGCCTGGGCGCTCTTCGCCGCGGCCTGGTTCGGGCGCGGCCTCGATGTCGCGCTGCTCACCCTGCCGCATCACGGTGCGCGTTCGCTGGCCGGCGCGCGTTTTTCCGGCCAGCGCTTCGCTCAAGCCGACCCCGCGCAGCTGAACGAGGCGGTGCGGCAGGCGATCTACGAGATCCACGCGGTGCGCGGCTGGCTGCGGGCGAGCAGCGCCCGGCCGGTCGGGCTGATCGGCCTCAGCCTGGGGGGCTACCTGGCGGCGCTGTACGCCAGCCTCGATGCCGAGCTCGATTTCGTCGTGCCCATCGTCCCGCCGGTGTGCTTCGGCGATCTCGGCGCGCGCTTCTCGGCCCGCCGCGGCGAGGCGGCCGAGGCGCCTTACGCCCCCGGCGAGCTGCAGGCGATGTTTCGCGTCCACTCGCCGCTCAGCCATCGGCTGCGCACCCCGGCGGCGCGGGCGCTGATCGTCGCCGGGCGCGGCGATCGCATCGTCCCGCCCGAGCACCCGCAGGCGCTGTGGCGCCACTGGCAGCAGCCGTCCATCCACTGGTTCAGCGGCAGCCACCTGGCGCCGTTCGGTCGACGGGGGGTCGTCGACGCGATTGCCGCGCACCTCGGCCGGTTGGGCATCCTGTGACGGGCCCGCGCCGCGCGCCGAAGAGCGGCGCCAACCTGCCGGCGCCGGGGCGGCTCGGGGTGCTGATCGGGCATTTCACCGATCGCGCCGGCGGCACCGGGTGTACGGTCGTGCTCTGCCCGGATGGCGCGGTCGGCGGGGTCGCGGTGCGCGGCGGCGCGCCGTGTACGCGCGAGACCGACATCTTCCGCCCCGGGGCCGGTGTCGACCCGCGGCTGGTGCACGGTGTCCTGCTCACCGGTGGCAGCGTCTTCGGTCTTGCCGCTTGCGATGGGGTGGTGCGCTTCCTGAGCGAACGCGGCATCGGCCTGCAGACCGGGCATGCCTGCATCCCGATCGTCGGCGCCGCGGGGCTCTACGATCTCGGCGCCGGCGACGCCGCGGCGCGGCCGGACGCGCAGGCCGGCTATGCGGCCTGTGCCGATGCACGCGCGGTGCAGACTGCCCAGGGCCGGATCGGAGCCGGCACGGGGGCGACCGTCGGCAAGGCGCTGGGGATGGCGCACAGCATGCCGGGCGGGCTCGGTATCGCGTCGATTCGGCTGGCGGGCGGGGTCGCAGTGCAGGCGGTGGTGGCGGTCAATGCGTTCGGCGAGGTGGTCGACCCCGCCGATGGGCGCCGTCTGGCGGGCGTGCGCGGCGCCGACGGGTCGGTCCACCCGATCGACGCGTTCCTCGATCTCGGCTCGAGCGCCCCGCCGCCGCTGACCAACACGACCATCGGGGTGGTGGTGACCAACGCCAGCCTGACCAAGGAGGAGGCGAGCGAGCTGGCATCGGTGGCGCATGACGGCCTGGCGCAAACCGTGCGGCCGGCGCACACGCGCGTCGACGGCGACGCGCTCTTCACCCTCGCCACAGGACGCCAGGCGGCCGGGAACCGGTCGATGCTCGACGTCATCGCGCTGCAGCACGCGGCCGTGCGCGCCGTCGCCGGCGCGATCGTCAACGCCGTCCGTCAGGGTTGACGGCCGGCGGCGAGGGCGACGGCGGCGACCATCAGGGCCGCGCCGGCCAGCGTGTGCGCGCTCAGGCGGTCGCCCAACCACAG
>JBOHWA010001091.1:0-3648 GCA_050735855.1 Binatia bacterium | reverse complement strand
CGCCGAGGGACCGGCGCCCTCCAGGGACTAGAGGCTGCGCAGCACGACGCACGAGTGCGCCTGGACGCGCAAATGCGTGCCGGTGACCGGGGGCTCGCTACCCGGTGCGGCGATGTCGTGTGGGCTGGACTCGGCGGTGTCGATCACCTTTACCCACCGGGTGCCGGGATGTGGGGCGGGGAGCGCGAAGTGCAGCTCGTCCTGCCAGGCGTTGGCGGCGAGGTAGATGTCGCCGTCGGGTGTCTCGGCGTATTCGCCGGCGAGGTGCATGGCGAGCGACCGCGACTGGGGTCCGAAGTCGGGCCGGTCGAGCTCGACGCCGTGCCACATCACATCCGGCCTCGCGTGCGGGCCGTCGGGTGTGCCGGTGAGGAAATCGTCGTGGCGCAGCACGTGGTGGTCGCGGCGGAAGGCGATGAGCAGCTTGGTGAAGCGGAACATATCGCGCTCCTGTTCGAGCCGCGTCCAGTCGAGCCAGCTGATCTCGTTGTCCTGGCAGTAGGCGTTGTTGTTGCCGCGTTGGCTGCGGCCGAATTCGTCGCCGGCCAACAGCATCGGCGAGCCCTGAGCGAGCAGCAGCAGCGTGAGGAGGTTGCGCCGCTGGCGGGCGCGCAGGGCGGCGACGGCTGGGTCGTCGCTCGGGCCTTCGACGCCGCAGTTCCAGCTCGCGTTGTCGTCGCTGCCGTCGCGGTTGTCCTCGCCGTTCGCCTCGTTGTGCTTGTGATCGTAGGCGACCAGATCGGCGAGGGTGAAGCCGTCGTGGCAGGTGACGAAGTTGATCGAGTGCGCCGGGCTGCGGCCGGACGGGGCGAAGAGGTCCTCGCTGCCGGCCAGGCGCGAGGCGAGCGCGGCGGTGACGCCGCCGTCGCCGCGGACGAAACGGCGCAGCTGGTCGCGGAAGGGGCCGTTCCACTCCGCCCAGCGATCCCAGGCGGGGAAGCTGCCGACCTGGTAGAGGCCGGCGGCGTCCCACGCCTCGGCGATCAGCGTCGCGTCGGCCAGCACCGGGTCGGCGGCGATGCGCTCGAGCACCGGCGGGCGCGCCAGCACCTCGCCGTCGCGGCCGCGGCTCAGGATCGAGGCCAGGTCGAAGCGGAAGCCGTCGACGTGCATCTCCGCCACCCAGTAGCGCAGCGCGTCGATGATCAGGTCGCGCACCACCGGATGGTTGCAGTTGAGCGTGTTGCCGCAGCCGGAGAAGTCGCGGTAGGCGCCGGTCTCCGGATCGAGGATGTAGTACACCTGGTTGTCGAGCCCGCGGAACGAGATCGACGGCGCGCCGGGCAGCAACGCCCCCTCGGCGGTGTGGTTGAAGACGACGTCGAGCAGCACCTCGATGCCGGCGCGATGCAGCTCGCGCACCATCGTCCTGAACTCCGCCACCTGGTTCCCGCTGCGGCCGTCGACCGCGTAGCCCGCCTTGGGCGGGAAGAAGCAGAGCGGCGAGTAGCCCCAGAAGTTGTACAGCCGCTCGCCGGTGAGCGGGTTGCGGCGCGGGTTCTCGAGCTCGTCGAACTCGTAGACCGGCAGCAGCTCGACAGTCGTGATGCCGAGCTCCTTCAAGTACGGGATCTTCTCGATCAGGCCGCGGTAGGTACCGGGGTGCTCGACGCCGGACGACGGATGGCGGGTGAAGCCGCGCACGTGCAGCTCGTAGATCACCTTGTCGTTGAGCGGGATGCGCGGCGGGCGGGTGCCCTCCCAGTCGAAGTCCTCGTGCACGGCGAGCGAGCGCCAGCGCGGGTAGGGCGTGGACGGATCGGCGCCGCTGCGCGGCTCGATCTCGCCCCAGCGGCTGCCGCCGGTGAGCGCCTGGGTGTACGGGTCGATCAGCACATCGCGCGGGTCGAAGTGGTCGAGCGCCTCGCCGCCCGGCTGTCGATCGGCGCGCCAGCCGTGGCGCGTGTCCGGATCGAGACCGTGCAGCTCGACGTGCCAGACATGGCCGGTGCGGTGCGTGACCGGATCGAGGCAGAGCTCGCACAGCGGCGCGTGTTGGTGCGGGGCGAACAACACCAGGGTCATCGTCGTGGCATGGGCGGAGAAGACCGCGAAGTTGACCCCCCAGCGCGTCTGCGTGCTGCCGAACGGCAGGGGCGAGCCGTGCAGCACGCCGAGCTCGCGGCCGTTGCGATCGCGCACGCGGTGGGGGGCGTTGGCCGCCTCAGCGCGCGGGGGCGTCGGAAGGGAGCGCCGCCGTGGCGGCCGGTTCGTCGTCGTCATGGCTGAGCGCCTCGAGCTCCTGGCGATAGGTTTCGGGTAAGGTGAGCAGCGCGAATGCGGCGACCAGCACGACCAGCGAGATCAGGCTGGTCATGCGCGCGATGTCGCCCGGTGCGTTGGTGCCGAGGCCGACCAGCAGCAGCCCGCCGGCCCACCCGAGGGTCTGGATGAGCGACAGCCAGGCCGCCGAGGTGCCGCGGTGCGAGGTCGGAAACAACTCGGTCGAGAAGGCGCGCACGATCACGCCGCCGGCCGTGTTGCAGAAGACGAACAGCGCCCAGGAGAGCGGCAGGGTCCAGGCCGGGCCGTGGTAGAAGGTGAAGGCGAAGAGCGGGAAGAAGGCGAGGAAGACGAAGCCCACGACGCGGCGGCCGACGCGGTCGCCGAGGCGCCCGGCGACGACGTTGCCGATGATGCCGACGGCGCCGCCGAGGATGAACATCAGCGAGAACTCCCCCGGCGACCAGCCGTGCACGGTGAGCGTGAAGTAGCCGGTGAACTGGAACACCGCCGCCTCGCCGACCGCCATCAGACCGCCGACCACGGCGATACCCAGCGCCCGCCCCGGATAGGCGCGCGCCAGGCCGAGCAGGGGTTGATACCAGCCGGCCAGGGCGTCCGCCGCCGCGCCGCTGCGCGCCGCATGGTCGGTGAAGCGCTTGGTCTCCTGCACACGCCGGCGCAGCAAGGGCAACAGCAGCAGCGGCGCGACCCCGAAGGCGTACAAGCTGCGCCAGCCGTAGGGCAGCGATTCGATCGCGGCGAAAAGGCCGGCGCCGAGGCCATTGCCGCAGGCCGCCAGCGCCCCCAGCATGCCGATCGCCCAGCCGCGGTGCAGGGCGGGGAACTCCTCGGTGACGATGACGAAGGCGATCGCCGAGGCGGTGAGCGCGCAGGTGCGGGTGACGATCTGGGCGGCGATGAATTGCGCCGGGCTCTGGGCGAAGGCGGTGACCAGCGTGCCGATGCTGAAGCCCAGCACCGCGGCGAGGAACACGCGCCGGCGACCGATGCGGTCGGCGAACGGCACCAACAGGAAGGCCGGCAGCGCGCCGAGCTTGACGGCGGCGAGAAAGCCGCCGAGCGCGTCCTCGCGCAGGCCGAGGTCGGCGGCGATGTACTTCAGCGCCGACGTCAGCATCGAGTTGTCGTACTGCTCGAAGAACAACGCCAGCGACACCACCCCGAGCATCGAGATCAGCCGCGGCTCGACGTCTGGCACCCCGCCGAGGAAGGGCGGAATCCACCAGGGGTTGCGCAGCGCGGGGCGAAACTCCGACATGCGGGCGGACGCTAACCCGCTGGTCCGCGACGTGTCCAGGCATCCCCTCCCCTGGATGGCGGGACCTCGGCGCCGGGGGCGGGGAGGGGCGGCAAAACGCGGCGGCCCCTGGAGGGCGCAGGGCCCTCGGCGCCGTGTTGGCG
>JBOHWA010001090.1:0-2153 GCA_050735855.1 Binatia bacterium | reverse complement strand
AAGACGCTCTATGTCGTGGAAACGCCGACGGCGCGCCTCTGGGCCTTCGAGCTCTCGTCGCCCGGCACCATCAAGGACGCCAACGGCCCCTATCGCGGCGAGAAGGGCCGCGTCGTGACGGGCCTCGGCGGCTACCAGATGTTCGATTCGCTGGCCGTCGATTCCGCAGGCCATATCTGCGTCGCCACGCTGATCACCGGCGCCGTCTCCGACATCTCGCCCGACGGCCAGTCGGTGACGCAGTACAAGTTCCCCGACGCGATGGTCACCAACGTCTGCTTCGGCGGCAAGGATCTCCGCACCGCCTACGCCACGCTGTCGATGACCGGCAAGCTTGTCAGCTTCGACTGGCCGCGTCCGGGCCTGAAGCTCGAGTACCTGAACAAGTAAGTCGCGCTAGGGCCTTGCCTCCCCATTCAAATGGGGAGGTGTCCGCGTCTGCGCGGACGGAGGGGTCCTGAACCCCTGCGCCGCCGATGACCCCTCCGTCGACGTAAGACGTCGACACCTTGTGTCTTTGATTTGGTGCAGAGTGCCAGCGCCGGAGGATTGGTTGCAGCCAATCCTCCGGCACGGCTGGGAGCTCGTCTGTCACCAAGGCTGTACGCCGTTGGGGAGCCTGGGCCCCGACCGTTGTCTTCACAAACCCGAACAGTTGCGAGGGTTTAACCCCGCACCACAAGGAAGGGCTGGAAGATGGCGCAAATCGTAACCACCGTCGGTATCGATGTCTCCAAGGATCGACTGGACGTCGCGATCCATCCAACCGACGAGCAGTTCAGGGTAACCAACGATCCGATCGGCTGGCGTGAGCTGGTCCGACGTCTCACGCCGCTCATGGCACGAGCGATCGGCCTCGAAGCCAGCGGTGGCTACGAGCGCGGTCCGATCGACGCCCTGATCGAGGCCGGCTTGCCGGTTCACAGGGTCAATCCCTGGAAGCTTCGGCGCTTCGCCCAGGCGGCCGGTGTGCTGGCCAAGAACGACCGCCTCGATGCCAGGCTCATCGCCCGCTTCGTCGCCAGCATGCCCAGCCGGCCCGTGCAGCGCGACCCCGCTGTCGAGCACCTGGCCGAGCTGGTACGGGCGCGCCGCCAGCTGGTCGATAACGTCCAGCTGATCACCTGCCAGCTCGAGCATCTGCGCGATCCGGCTCTGCGGCGCCTGCGGAACCGCCAGGTACGACAGCTCCAGCGCGACGTCGAGCACCTCGACCTGCTGATCGCTCGCGCCATCGAGGCAAGCCCTGCGCTCAGTGCACGTCGCAACCTGCTCTGCTCCATGCCCGGCGTCGGACCCGTCCTCGCCGCCACCTTGATCGCTCTGCTGCCGGAACTCGGCTCCCTGCCAAACCGATCGATCGGCGCCTTGGTCGGCGTCGTACCCTACGACTTCGACAGCGAAAGGATGAGAGGCCTACGCTGTATCTTCGGCGGCAGAGCTGCTGTCCGCCGCGTTCTCTACATGGCTGCTCAGGTCGCGGCCCGCTTCAATCCCACCCTCAAGGCCTTCAAGGAACGCCTCTCGGCCATTGGCAAGAAGCCCAAGGTCGCCATCGTCGCCGTCATGCGAAAGCTCATCGTCACGCTCAACGCGATGGTCCGCCAAAACACTCCGTGGGCGCCTGCGACCTAAGACAGTTGCTCCCCATTTGAATGGGGAGGAGAAGCAATCAGCCCGCGAGGCCAGCCATTCGCGTAAGGCCAAGCGCCACGGACAGGAGGTCGGATCCGCCGGTCAGGCGGGCGCCGGGTGCGGCCCGTCCGACCGCTGCACGCACCGCCGGCATCCGGCTGGAGCCGCCGGTGAGGAAGATCGTCTCGATGTTGTCGGGCACGAGACCGGCCGCCTCGATGCACGCGCCCGCCGCCTTGTAGAGCCGGCTCGTCGCTGCATCGATGGCGCGGTCGAACGTGCGGCGTGTCGCTGTGACGGCAAGGTGCGCCTCGATGAAGTCGAGCGGCACGGTCACTTCTTCGCGGTCGCTGAGCGCGATCTTCGCGTCCTCGACGGCGAAGGCCAGCCGGTGGCCCAGCCCCTGTTGGACCAGCTTCAGGAGACGCCCGACCTTCTCGGGCTCGGCGGCCAGCGACACCAACTCAGTCAGCTCACGCTCGTTCTTGTACGTGTAGGCGAAGTTGATCGTCGCCCAG
>JBOHWA010001089.1:0-5953 GCA_050735855.1 Binatia bacterium | reverse complement strand
CCCCCGGCGCCGAGGGACCGGCGCCCTCCAGGGCCGCGCGTCATCTGGGGATGTCCGGGAGCCAGCTCGCCGGCTGCTGGGAGAACAACGTCTTGGCGTCCCAGTAGTCGCGCCAGAGGGTGATCAGGCCGTCGCGGAACTTGAAGACGGCGGCGACGCGCAGGGTGGCGCGCTCGCCGCTGCGGTGGTGCCAGACTTCGGTGCGCTCGACCAGCAGGGTGTCGCCGGCCTCGACCAGCTCGTGGATGGTGGTCGGCAGCCGTTCGAGCATGCCGAGCCCCATGTCGAGCTTGGCGCGGATGGCCTCGCGGCCGATCGCCGTGGCGGCCTCGTAGGGCACGTCCTCGTAGGCGCAGTCCTCGCTGCAGTGCGCCGCGACCGCGTCGAAGTCGAGGCGTTCGAGATCGGCGAACAGCTGTCGCAGGCGTTCGGTGTTGCGGCTCATCACAGCACTCCTGTTGGGAGCCTTCTGCCTAGCGCAAGCCCCGCGGCGGGGCCAGAGCGGCACGGGCCGTTTGGCGCTTTGCGTTGGGGGTTGTGCGCTCGGGCCGCACCCCGCCCCCAACCCACCGCCAAACGCGAGACGCCAGACGGTCTTCTCTCAGGCCGGCGCCGCCAACAGCCGCGCCAACTCGTCCAGCATGGCAGGCTCGAGGCCCGGCAGATCGATGCTCTCGCGCAGGGCGCGCTGCCACTCGTCGACCGTGCCCGCCGCCGGCGCGTCGAGCTCGCGGCCGAGGCCGGCGTCGATGCGGGCCAACGCCTCGCGCAGGGCGGGGAGGGTGGCGTCGATATCGCTCGGCGTGGCGCTCTGCTGCACCGCCTTCGACAGGGCAATGAGCTGCGCGTAGACGGCGGCGGCGCGTTGGGGATCGCGCCGGGCGGCCGCGCGGGCGCGCTCGAGGACGCGCGCTTCCTGGCCCGGATCCTCGATCGGCTGGTCGCTGCCGCGCTTGGCGGCGGCGATGGCCGGGGCGAGTTGCAGGCGCAAGCGGATGAAGGCGACGACGGCGTTGCGCGCCGCCACCTCGGGAGTCATGCCGGCGTCGGGTCCCATCCACTGCAGGCGCTGTCGCTCGAGCCAGCCGTCCTCTTCGCGCTCCGCCAGCCAGACGTCAACCTGGCCGGCGAGCTCGGTCTGCGCGGCGGGCAGCAGGAACGCCTTGTAGTCGATGCTGAACGGGCCGATGACGCTGAGACCGGGGCGCAGCCAGCCCTCGACCTCGGCCGAGTCGGTGATCGCGGCATCGACCGCCCCGTCGGTGAGGCGCTGCGGTACCGTCTGGTTGTCGCTCACCAATTCGATCGACGCCTGCGCGAAGCGTTCGCGCGCCAGCCGCTCCAGGTGCCCGCCGGCATTGACGGCGATGCGCACGCCGGGGCGGTCGAGTGCCTCAGCCGACGGCAAGCGCTGCAGCTGGGTGGTGCGCACCAGGGCGACGGCCCCGACCACCGCGTAGGGCCGCGTGAAGCAGCCGACCAGGGCGCGCTCGGGGCGCATCGTGATGCCGCTCATGGCGATGTCGAACGTGCCGGCCTGCGTCGCCGCCGCCAGCTCCGGCCAGGCGACGCGCACGATCTCCACCGGGCGGCCGAGGTCCTGCCCGAGGCGACCCGAGAGGGCCAGGTCGAGGCCGGTGAGCTCGTCCTCCGGGTTGACGATGCTGAACGGCGCGTAGTCGCCGCTGGTCGCGACACGCAGCACCGGCCCCGTCGGGGTGTAGTCGCGCTCACCGCGCCAGCTGGCACAGCCACTCAACGCCAGCGCCGCCAGGCCGACCGCGCTCAGGCGTGTCCACGTCCTCCAGCCTCCACGCGTCCGCACCTGCATCCTCCCCTAGCCCGATTGACACGCCCACACCCCGCAGGCAAGACCACCTCCACCATGGCCAACCTGACCCCGGAAGAATTCACTCGCACCGTCTGCTGTCTGGCCGAGGATCTCGGCCTGCAACGTTTGCGCGACAAGCTCGTTCGCCTCAATGGGCTCGTCACCCGCCGCCGCGCCGCCTCGGCGCAGGCGCTGGCAGACCAGTTGTACATGCTCACCGGTGGGCTGCGCCGGCAGGTGGCCGCGACGCTCGCCCTGCAGAGCCTGTGGGCGGAGCGGATCGGCGAGGTGGTCGGCGAGGACGGCGAGAAGACATTCGAGGCCCTGGCGGACAAGATCAACGCCTGCCTGACCGACGACGAGGGGGTCGTCGAGGGCAAGGATGGCGAGCTCGACGAGCTGCTCGCCCAGTACCAGCAGGAGCTCGCCAACAAGGTCGGCCCCGAACGCGCCCGCCTCGACATGCTGCTCAAGGCGGTGCCGATCGTCGCCACCAAGGTGCGCGCCCTGCCGCTGCCCGACACTCCCGCCGCGGCGCCGGCGCCCGCCTCGCCGAGCGCCTAGTTCGCGTCCCGCTGAACGAAGCGGATTCAACGCGAAGACGCGAAGTCCAGAGAAGAAATTCCCAGGGACGCAGGCGACGAGAGGTTCGGTTGCTGATGCCCGACCGTCACCGATATTCGGTGTCCTGCTTCGCGTCTTCGCGTCTTCGCGTTGATCTCTGGTCGTCGTGAGCGGCCAGCGCCCCATGCTCCTGTTGCGCGAGCTGCTCGACGCCGACCGCATTCTGAGCGCGCACGGCTCGCTCGAGCGTCCGGTCGGGCGCATCACCACCGACTCGCGCGAGGTGGCGCCCGGCGACCTGTTCGTCTGCCTCCCCGGCTACCGCAGCGACGGCGGCGAGACGCGCGCCGACCGGCACGACTTCATCCCGGCCGCCGTCGCCGCCGGCGCCGCGGGGCTGATCGTCGAGCGCGACATCGCGCCGATCGAGGGCGTCAGCATCGTCCGCGTCGCCGACGCCTGGGCCACGCTCGCCGCGCTGGCGGCGCGCTTCCACGGCCGGCCGTCGCGCGAGCTGGAGCTGGTCGGCGTCACCGGCACCAGCGGCAAAACCTCGACCACGTACTTCATCGAGGCGGTGCTCGCCGCCCGCCACGCGCGCGTCGCGCGCCTCGGCACCATCGAGTACCGGCTCGGCGATCGCGTCGTCGCCGCCGCGCAGACGACGCCCGAGGCGCCACTGCTGCAAGGGTTGCTGCGCGCCGCGGTGGCCGCCGGCTGCACGGCGGCGGTGATGGAGGTGTCGTCGCACGCGCTGGCACTGCAGCGCGTCGCCGAGGTCGACTTCGACGTTGCCGTGTTCACCAACCTGAGCCACGATCACCTCAACTTCCACGCCGATATGGACGACTACCGCCGCGCCAAGGGCCGCCTGTTCGAGGGCCTCGGCGGCGGCGGCAAGCACGGCACGGCGGTGGTCAACGCCGACGACCCGGCCGGCGCGTTCATGCTCGCCGCCACCCGCGCCACCGCGCTGACCTACGGCCTCGGGCCCGGCGCCGACGTGCGCGCCACTGCGCTGCACACCGACCTGCACGGCGCCCGCTTTCTCGCCGCGACGCCACGCGGCTCGATCGCGATCAGCCTGCGGCACCTCGGCGACTACTCCGTCTACAACGCCCTCGCCGGCCTGGCGACCGGCGTGGCGCTCGGCCTCGAGCTCGACGCCATCGCCGCGGCCCTGGCGCAGGCGCCGCCGGTGCCGGGGCGCTTCGAGCTGGTCGACGCCGGGCAGGACTTCGTCGTCGCCGTCGACTACGCGCACAAGCCCGACGCCCTGCAGCGCCTGCTCGAGAGCGCGCGCCGCCTGCAGCCGCGCCGCCTGATCGTCGTCTTCGGCTGCGGCGGCGATCGCGACCGCAGCAAGCGCCCGGTGATGGGCCGCATCGCCGCCGGGCTGGCCGACTACACCGTGGTCACCTCGGACAACCCGCGCTCGGAGCCGCCGCAGGCGATCATCGACGAGATCCTCGCCGGCGTGTGCGCGGTCGATACCGCCGGTGCCCGCTCCGTCGCCGAGCCCGACCGCGCCCGCGCCATCGCCCATGCGATCGAGGTGGCCGGGCCGGGCGACATCGTCCTCATCGCCGGCAAGGGCCACGAGCCCTACCAGTTGATCGCCGGCCAGCGCTTCGATTTCGACGACCGCCTGGTCGCCCGCGCGGCCCTGCAGCGTCAGGCGGCGCGGTAGGAGTCGAGGGCCGAGGCGAGCGCGTCGACCAGGCCTTCCGGGGCCAGTGTGCCGCGGCCGGTGAGCATGCGCAGGCCGGCGACCAGGAAGGCCTCCTCGCGCGGCTGCGGCTCGGCGTCGAGCAGGAAGAGGATCGGGATGTCGCGCGAGATCTCGGCGTTGCGCAGCCCGGCGATGGCGCGGAAGACGTCGACGCAGGTCGGCGAGAGGTGCAGCACCGCGGCTTCGGGGCGGATGGTCGGCACCAGATCGAGCGCCTGGCGGCCGTCGAGCACCACCGCCGTCGAGATGCCGGCGGCGGTCAGCTGCGTGCGCACGTCGCTCATGACGTCGATGTCGTTGCTCATGGCGATGACGCGCCGGACCTTGGGCACCATCCGATTGAGCAGTTGGGCCACATCGCTGTCAGCCACCGGCATGATGGCGAAGTCGACCGCCCCCAGCCAGAAACCCTTCGGCGCGTTGGCCGCCATCGCGTAGGCGACCAGCGGCACGCGCGGCACGCCGCTGCCGTTGCGCATGTGGCGCAGGGTCGCCCAGCCGCTCGCCGCGGCCAGGTTGACGGCGGCGCAGACGACACTGCGCTCCTTGAACTGGTCGCCCGAGGCCGGCTCGGCGGGCAGCGCGCTGACCCGCAGGCCGAATTCCGCCAGGCGGCGGGCGGCGCTGGCGCCGCCCTCGTCGTCGTCGAGCAGGATGATCTGGCCGGCCGGCACCTCGCCCTCGTCGGCGAAGACGGCCTCGGCCGGCGCCTCGGCGGAGCTCGCGTCGCGCTCGGGCGCGTAATCGCGGTCGATGTCGAGCACCGAGTCGTCCTCGCCGCCCTCGACCGCCAGGTCGAACACCGTGAGATCGTTCTCGGCCGACTGCAGCAGCTGGTCCTTCTCCTCCAGCGCCTGGGCCAGGCGCGTCTGCTCGCGGTGGAACTGCGCCAGCTGATCGCGCAGCTCGACCAGCTCGTCGCGGTAGCCGCTCTCGGCCGCGGCGAACGCCACCTCGGCGACCTGGCGCGACTCGCGTTCGGCGGCGAGCTCCGCCTGGGCCTGCGCGAGCTGTTGATCGCGCACCACCTGCAGCTCGGTCTCCAGCGCGGCGATGCGCGCGGTGGCCGCCTCGTGGGCGCGCTGCAGGGTGCTGCGCTCGCCCTGTCCACTCTCGACCCGCGTGCTCAGCTCGGCGCGCTCGGCGTGCAGCTTCTCGGCCGCCGCCTCGAGGCGGGCGCGCTCGGCCGACATGTCGGCGAGCGAGCGCTGGTGCGCCGCCAGCTCCTGCTGCGCCGCCCCCAGGGCGCGCTGCATTTCGTCGCGCGCGCGGGTGGTCTCGGCGAGGTCGACGCGCAGGCCGTCGAGCGTCGTGCCGGCGTCGTGGCGGGTGCGGTTGAGCTCCTCCGAGGCGCTGTTGCGCAACGCGTCGAGCTGCGCGGCCAGGCGCGCCAGCTCGGCCTCGCGCTCGCCGATGCGCTGCTGGGCGCTGTCGACCGCGGCCTGACGCTGCTGTTCGAGCGACTGCCCGCCGGCGGCCAACCGGTCGACCTGCTTCTCGAGCTCACGGCGCTCGCCCAACAGGCGGGTGGCGGCCTCGGTCTGCTCGGCCAGGGCGGCTTCGAGCCCGCGGCCGGTGTCGCGCGCGCGCTGCACCTCCACCTCGAGCGCTTCGAGGCGCGCCGCCAGTTGCTGGCGCTCGGCCTCGGAGCGGGCGAGGGCGCCCTGCTTGTCCTCGACCACGCCGCGCGTCTGCTCCAGCGCCGCGACCTGCTCGCGCAACGAGGTCTCGATGCGCTGGGCCTCGGCCTGCGCCTGGGCGAGCGCGTCGGTGAGCCGCGTGCGCTCGGCGGTGAGCTCGGCGAGTTGCGCCGCGGCGCGCTCGGC
>JBOHWA010001088.1:0-3454 GCA_050735855.1 Binatia bacterium | reverse complement strand
GATCAGCACGGCGCCGAGGGCCCGGCGCCCTCCACTCTCGCTGGAGAGTGTGCGCCCGATTCAAGCTGACCCGCTACGGCCGATGGCCCTCGACGATGCGGCCGAGCTCGAGGCCGGCCGGCAGGGTGCCGAACGCCAGGCCGTGCGCGCCGGCGAGACGCGAAGCGCAGAAGGCGTCGGCGACGGCGGGTTCGGCGTGGCGCACCAGCAGCGACGCCTGCAGGGCGAGCGCCAGGCGCTCCACCAGGCTGCGGGCGCGCGTCTCGATGGCGTCGAAGTCGGACAGGTCGCGGCGCAGCGCGGCGACGAAGGCTTCGAGGCGCGGCTCGGCGCCGCTGGCGCGCTCGACCTCGGCGAAGAAGGCGTCGACCACCTCGGGGCCGCGCGCCAGGGCGCGCAGGACGTCGAGGCACATGACGTTGCCGCTGCCCTCCCAGATGCCGTTCAGCGGCGCCTCGCGGTAGATGCGCGGCATCAGGGACTCCTCGACGTAGCCGCTGCCGCCCAGACACTCGAGCGCTTCGGCGGCGTGCACCGGCCAGCGCTTGCAGACCCAGTACTTGATCACCGCGGTCGCCAGGCGGGCGAACAGGCGCTCACCTTCGTCGCGGCCGCTGTCGTCGTAGGCGCGCGCGATGCGCGTCATCGCCACCGTCGCGGCCTCGGATTCGAGGCACAGGTCGGCGAGGACGTTCTGCATCAGCGGCTGCTCGCTCAACCGCTTGCCGAAGGCGGCGCGGTGCGCGGCGTGGTGCGTCGCCTGGGCGGTCGCCTGGCGCATGCCGGCCGCGGCACCGATGATGCAGTCGAGCCGCGTGTGGTTGACCATCTCGATGATGGTCGGCACGCCGCGGCCCTCGGGGCCGAGCAGGCGCGCCCAGGCGCCGTCGAACTCCACCTCGCTCGAGGCGTTCGAGCGGTTGCCGAGCTTGTCCTTCAGGCGCTGGAGGAAAAAGCGGTTGCGCGTGCCGTCGGGCAGCCAGCGCGGCATCAGGAAGCAGGACAGGCCCTTCTCGGCCTGCGCCAGGACGAGGAAGGCGTCGCACATCGGCGCCGAGCAGAACCACTTGTGGCCGGTGATCTCGAAGGCGCCGCCGCCGATGGGGCGCGCGCGCGTGGTGTTGGCGCGCACGTCGGAGCCGCCCTGCTTCTCGGTCATCGCCATGCCGCACAGGGCGCCGGTCTTCTGTTCGGCCGGCGCGAAGCGCGCGTCGTAGTGCGTCGTGGTCAGCCGCGGCTCCCACTCGGCGGCCAGCGCCGGGTCGACGCGCAGCGCCGGCACCGCCGAATAGGTCATCGAGATCGGACAGCCATGTCCCGCCTCGGCCTGCGCCAGCAGGTAGAACAGCGCCGCGCGGGCGACATGCGCGCCGGGCCGCGGCTCGCGCCACGGCAGGGCGTGCAGGCCGTAGCCGACGGCGAGCTGCATCAGCTGATGGTAGGCGGGGTGGTACTCGACCTGGTCGACGCGATGGCCGTAGCGGTCGTGCGTGCGCAGCACCGGCGGCGACGCGTTGGCCTGGATGCCCCACTCGATCGCGTCGCCCCCGGCGATGGCCCCGAGGCTGCGCGCCCGCTCGACCGCCCACCGGGCCCCGTCGCGCTGCAGCGCGGCGGCGAGGACGCGATCGGTCTCGAAGACGTTGTAGTCGCGCAGGGGTGGGGGCTGGTTGAGGACTTCGTGGGTGGGCATGGCGGGTTCTTCGCTTGCTTGCTGTGGGGAGTCAACGATGGAGGCTGAGCCGTCTCATGCAGGGCAAGGGCAAGGGCTAGGGCAAGGGCAAGGGCTAAGGCTAGGGTCGAGCATGAACGATTGGATTCCCCCACATCCAGGCCTCATGGGGTGGGTAGGTCCTATGGTTCCGTTTCGACCTTAGCCCTTGCCCTAGCCCTAGCCCTTGCCCTTGCCCTGCATGAGATGGCTCCGCCTCCAACTCCCGCCTCACCAGCGCAACGCGAGCGCCGTCGGCCCGCGCAACACCACCGACCGCTTCCAATCCTTCGGCTGCGCGTCGCCCTGCAGATCGGGAAAGCGCCGCAGCAGCGTGCCGATGGCGAGCTGCGCCTCCAGCCGCGCCAGGGCGGCGCCGAGGCAGAAGTGCGGGCCGTGGCCGAAGGCGAGGTGTGGGTTCTCGGTGCGAGCGATGTCGAGGCGGTCGGGATCGGCGAAGCGCGCCGGGTCGCGGTTGGCCGCGCCGAGCAGGAGCAGCGCCGTCTTGCCGCGCGGCAGCGGGTGGCCGCCGAGCTCGCAGTCGACCGTGGCGACGCGATCGGTCGCCTGCACCGGGCTGTCGTAGCGCAGGAATTCCTCCACCGCGCTGCCGATCAGCGCCGGGTCTTCCTGCAGGCGCCGGCGCTGGTCGGGAAAGCGCAGCAGCGCGACCACCGCGTTGGCGATCAGGTTGGTGGTGGTCTCGTGGCCGGCGCCGAGGATGAGCATGGTGAGCGAGAGCAGCTCGGTTTCGTCGAGCCTCTGGCCCTGGTCCTCGACCGCCACCAGGCCGCTGATCAGATCGTCGCGCGGCGCGCGCCGGCGCTCGGCGAAGATCGGCCGCAGGTAGGCGCCGATCTCGGTATAGGCCTGCTCGCAGCCGCCGAGGCCGCGGGCGGCCTGCAGCGGATCGAGCAGCGCGGTCAGCGTATCCGACCAGTGCTTGAAGCGCTCGCGATCCTCGGCCGGGATGCCGAGCAGCGCGGCGATGACGATCACCGGCAGCGGATAGGCGAAGTCGTGGATCAGCTCCATCTGGCGGCGCGGCGCGACGGCGTCGAGCAGCTCGTCGACCAGCGCCTGGACACGCGGCCGCAGGCCCTCGACGACGCGCGGCGTGAACGCCTTGTTGACCAGCCGGCGCAGACGGGTGTGATCGGGCGCGTCGAGCATCAACAGGTTGCGGGTGATGGCGCGCGTGAAGCCGGGGCTCAGGCCCTGGAACGGCTGCAGGCGTTTGAAGACGTCCGCCTGCTGCCGGTCGACGGTGAAGCGCGCGTCGCCGAGCACGGCGGCGACGTCCTGATGGCGCGACACCACGCAACCGCCGGCCAGCACGCGGCCGAAGTGGATCGGATGATCGCGCTGCAGCCGCCGGTAGAACGGATAGGGATCGCGCCGATAGGCCGGCAGAAACGGGTTGAACGGCCCGATGAACGGGTTCAGGACGCGCATCGGCCAGCCCCAGCCGATCAACATCTGCAGCAGGCGGAGCACGCTGGCGGCGTAGCACCCGCGCGCTCGGAACGGAACCGGTCGACGGGCGTCCAGCGCAGCGCACTCGGCTTCGCCGTCCACGGCCTCGCATCGCGCAGTGGTCTGTTGCGGTTCGCCATCCCGAGCTGCCCGCCAATTCCCACCGCCCCGCGCCAGGCTGCTAGCTGTTGGCAGCTGACGATTCGCGCCGCGAATTGGCGGGCAAAGCCGCCATTCCGCTGTGGAGGGCGCCGGGCCCTCGGCGCC
>JBOHWA010001087.1:0-5045 GCA_050735855.1 Binatia bacterium | reverse complement strand
GGTGGCGAGAGGGGCGGCTCCCCCCCCAGCCCGGCGCCGAGGGCCCGGCGCCCTCCAGCGATGCTTCCCAGCCGTGGGTCGGCCGGTAGCTACGGCAGCGGCAGGTGGCGTTCCCAGGCCCACAGTTGCTGGCGCAGGCGGCTGGGGGGGCGTTCGTTGCGGCGCAGCCGGCGCTGCAGGCGGCGCACGAGGCGGCGGCGGGCGCTGTCGGTGCCGCACAGGCGCTCGACGCATTCGGCCGACACCATCTCGGCACCGCCGTGCGGGAAGAGGACCGGCACGCCGTAGTGGCCGTCGAAGGTCGAGCCGCAGGCGCGGCAGCGCAGGCCGGCGCCGTGTGGGTCGAGGGCGGCGCGGCAATCAGGGCAGCAGAGGCGCGCGATCAGGCCCGCCTCGATCGGGCTGTCGCGTTCGGGGATGGCGGCGGTGCCCTGCCAGAAGCGCTCGAAGCTGGCGCAGTTGGCGTGTTCGAGCGCGGCGACATGATCGACCAGCCAGCCGGCGAGCTCCGCGTCGGCGGCGCGGTCGGGCGGCGCCGGTGGCGGATCGGCACGCGGCACGACCAGCAGCACGCCCATGGCGCCGGGCATATGCGCCTGCTCCCTGACGCCGCGGGCGAGCGCCTGCACCAGGCCGGCGCGGTCGAAGGCGCCGTAGACGGCCTGCTGCGCGTCGCCGGGCGCGAACGGGTTGATCGGCATATCGGGAGTGAAGAAGAGGTTCTCGTGCTGCAGCCGCGGGCCGAACAGTGCCCGCATCTCCGCCGGCAGGAAGAAATTGCGCTCGACATGCGGGATGCGGGTGTCGACGCGATGGTGGGCCAGCCAGCGCCCCCAGCGCGTCGGCACCATCGCCTCCAGGCTGGTCATGATCAGGCAGACGCGGGTGATGCGCAGCAGCTCGCTGATCGCCTCGACCGGGCGCACCAGGTGCTCCAGCACCTCCGAGGCGATCACCACGTCGAAGGCGCCGTCGGGGAACGGCAGGCTGGACAGATTGCAGGTGATGGCGTGCCCGACCTTGCCGCTCGCCTCGCTGAAGAACGGCATGTTCATCGCGTGGTTCATGTCGGAGTAGTACGCCGGCACGCCGTGGCGCTGGCTGAACAGCCACGGATAGAAGTCGAAGCCCGAGCCGATGTCGATGAAGCTCGTGCAGCGCAGGTGCTCCATCCAGCGGAAGATCTTGAGCTTCCGGTGCAGCGCCTGGAACTGGTAGGCGGTCAGATTGCACGGCTCGCCGCCCGCGTCGAAGACCGTCTGGGCCGGGTCGCCGTGGCGCGCCACACCCTCGAAGTAGCGCGCCTCGAGCCAGGCGCGGGTCTGCGCTTCGACCCGTTCGGGAGAGCTCACCGGCGCGCGATCAACTCGCAGTGCGAATCGAGCGCACTTCCGCCCGTTCGCTCTTGGCCGGAATGCCGAACAGCGAGCCCGGCGCGCCGAGGACGGTCTCGGCCTCCTCGAGCAGCTTCAGCCAGCGGATGTTGTAGTGGCGCGGATCCTCGAGCTGCGCCGGGGTGAAGTCCTTCACCTTGCTGATGGCGTGGGCGACCGACTCCTCGATCGTCACCACCGGGCGGAAGTCGAGCACCGTGGCGATCTTCTTCGCCGAGACGCGGTAGTTGCGCACGCCGGTGTAGCCGTAGGCGGCGTCGATGGCGACGTGGATGCCGTGCTCGGCCAGCGCGCCCTGGACGCGCAGCGCCAGCTCGGAGATGCGCATGTTGCGGAACGAGACGTTGAAGATCTGGCCGCGCACCTTGTCCTCGTCGGCCTCGACGCAGGCGACGTAGGCGCGCGCCGCGTCGCGCACGTCGACCAGCGGCCGCCACATCTCGCCGCCGTAGTGGATCGTGATCTTGCCGCGCGTCAGCGCGTCCTTGAGGAAGGTGTTGACCACCAGGTCGAAACGCATGCGCGGCGACCAGCCGTAGACCGTCCCCTTGCGCAGCACCACCGGGCAGAAGTTGGTGTCGGCCATCGGCAGCAGGCGCTGCTCGCCCTCGTACTTCGAGCTCGAGTAGGCGGCGCGCGGGTTGACCTCCGAGGTCTCGTCCTGGATCAGGTCGGCCTCGGCGTCCTCGACGCCCTGGTCGTAGATCGAGCACGAGGAGGCGAAGATGTAGCGCTGCACGCCGGCCTGCTTGGCCTGCTTGGCCGACTGCTCGGTGGCCAGCGTGTTCATCTGGTAGTTGGCGTCGGGGTTGAACTCGGCCGTCGGGTCGTTCGACAGGCCGCCCAGGTTGACCACCGCGGCGACGTCGTCGAAGGCCGACTGGTCCATGGCACGCATGTCGCCGACCATCACCTCGACGCGGTCGCGCACGTCGCGCAGCCCCTGTTCGCCGTAGATCAACCGGTCGAAGATGCGCACGGCATAGCCGCGTTTGAGCAACTCGTCGACCACCACGCAGCCGACATAGCCGGCGCCGCCGATGACCAGAATCTTCTTCGCCTTCGCACGCATGGATGAGCCCCTTTGTTCGGTCGGTGACAACTTGCCAACCTAGTGGCCGGTGTTCCCGTATGTCAATTCGAAAGCGCCAACCGCCGCGGGCGCCGGGCCGGCGCCCGGCCGGCTTGACTCGCCCGCCGGATTCGGGGGATCACTCTGGGGCTTGACTCGTCTGCGCATCACGATTCCGGGACTGGACCAAGGGGGGCGGCGGGCGCTGGCTGCGGGCACCGACCATCGGGCGGCACGCGTCTTCGACGGCGATGGGGACCACCACCAAGCCCACTAGATCATACGCTCCGGCGCTTGGACTGGACTGGCTGCTCCCGCTCTACGACCCGATCCTCCGCGCGGTCATCCCCGAGGAGGCGATCAAGCGGCAGCTCGTCGGCCTGGCGGACATCGCCCCCGGCCACCGGGTGCTCGACGTCGGCTGCGGCACCGCGACGCTCAGCCTCTACATCAAGCAGATGCATCCCGAGGCCGAGGTGATCGGCCTGGACGCCGACGCCAAGGCGCTCGACAAGGGGCGCGAGAAGGCCGCCGCCGCGGCGCTGCCGATCTGCTTCGACGTCGGCATGGCCGATGCCCTGCCCTACGCCGACGCGTCGATCGACCGGGCGCTCTGCGCCTTCGTCTTCCACCACCTGGCGCGCGAGCAGAAGCACGGCACCCTGCGCGAGATCCGTCGCGTCCTGAAGCCCGGCGGCCGGTTCGCCATGCTCGATTTCGGCCAGCCGCCGACCCGCATCGGCGCGCTGTTGGCGCCGCTGCTCCACCCCGGCCGTCACGCCCGGGACAACGTCCAGGGCCGCCTGCCGCAGTTCATGCGCGAGGCGGGCTTCGCCGTGACTGAAGTGGCGCGGCGCACGCTGTTGGTGGGCAGCGTCTCGCACTGGATCTGCTGCACGGACTGAGGGGCTGCCCGCCGCAGCCCGCCCAGGATCGTCCGACCGCTGTTCGCTCAATGGCCTCCACGCCCTCCGACCCCAACCATCCCGACGTGGCGTCGCACACCGCGCGGCACGCGTCGGAACGCAGCTTCCACGACGATTGGGCGCGCAGCATCGACCCGGAGACGGTCATCCCGGATCAGAACTTCGCCCCGGAGACGGCGATCGAGAACCACTACGTGTTGGCGCGCATGGGCGACCTGCGCGGCAAGCGCATCCTCGACATCGGCTGCGGCTCGGGCGAGGCGGCGGTCTACTTCGCGCAGCGCGGCGCGATCGTCACGGCGATGGACCTGTCCGGCGCCTTCCTGCAGGTCGCGCGCCATGTGGCGCACAAGTACGAAGTGCCGGTGACCCTGACGGTCGGCGCCGGCGAGCACCTGCCCTTCGCCATGGGCAGCTTCGATATCGTCTACGGCCACGGCGTGCTGCACCACCTGGTGCTGCTCGAAGCGATGCGCGAGGTGCACCGCATCCTGCGCCCCGGCGGCGGCGCGTACTTCATCGAGCCGCTCGGCTACAATCCGGTCATCGACGTCTATCGCTGGATGGCCGGCAACATGCGCACCGAGAGCGAGGCGCCGCTGCGCTTCGCCGACATCGATCGGCTGCGCCCGCTGTTCACCCGCGTCGACCACCGCGAGTTCTGGCTGACGACGCAGCTGGTCTTCGTCTGGTTCTGGCTCGGCATGGGCGTGCATCCCGCCAGCGAGCGCTATTGGAAGAAGGTGCTCTACGACGTCGACCGCATCCGCTGGCTGTTCCGGCCGCTCTACCGCCTGGAAAAGTGGATCCTGAAACACGTGCCCTGGGCCGGCCGCTTTTCCTGGAACAGCGTCATCTGCCTGGAGAAGTAGGCCTCGGCGGGCGCGCACGATGAGCCAACCGAGCCGCTCCGGCTTCGACGCCCGCCAGCGCGCCCTCGCCTATCCGCCGGGGATCGGCCAGCACTTCTGGCTGCTGAGCCGCAACCGCATCGTCTACGACGCGTTGCGCGCCGCCGGCGCCGCGGCCCCGCTGCTCGACCTCGGCTGCGGACCGGGCGCCACGGTGCATTTCCTGCGCAGCCGCGGCCTCGACTGTCGCGGCGCCGACCTCGCCACCTACACACCCGTCGCACCTGAGCTCACCGGGGCCATCCGCTACGACGCCGATGCCTTCGAGCTCCCGCCGGCCGAGCGCCGGCAGGTCCGTACGCTGCTGCTGCTCGACGTGCTCGAGCACCTCGCCGAGCCCGGCGCCTTCGTCCGCCGCTGCGTCGACGCCTATTCCAACCTCGCGCACGTGCTCATCACCCTGCCGGCGCGCCAGGAGCTGTGGAGCAACTACGACGAGTTCTACGGCCACCAACGGCGCTACGACCTCACCGGCGCGGCGGCGCTGTGCCGCGACGGCGGCGTCGAGTTGCTCGAGGCGCGCTACTTCTTCCACGCGCTCTACCCGGTGCTGGCCGCCCAGCGCCTGCTGGCCGTGGCGCGCGGGGTGGAGTTCAAACCGGTGCGCCAGCGCCGCCTACACGCACTGATGGCGCGCGCCCTCCACTTCGAGGCGCGCTGCCTGCCCGGCAGCCTGCCGGGCACCTCGCTGCTGGCGCTGGCGCGCGTCCGACGCTGAGCCGTGCACGCCCCGGGCCACGGC
>JBOHWA010001086.1:0-2757 GCA_050735855.1 Binatia bacterium | reverse complement strand
GTCGGCGACGGCCTGCTGATCTATTTCGGCTACCCCTATGCGCACGAGGATGATGCCGTGCGCGCCGTGCACGCCGGGCTCGGCATCATCGACGAGCTCGGCCACGTCAACGACGATCTGGCGGCGCGCTTCGATGTGCGCCTGGCGGTGCGCATCGGCATCCACTCCGGACCGATCGTGGTCGGTGAGACCGGCGACGGCGCCCCACACCAGGAGCAGGTGCTCGGCCACACCATGAACCTGGCGGCGCGGGTGCAGAGCGTCGCCGAGCGCGACACGGTGGTGATCACCGACGACACCTGGCGCCTGGTCGAGGGCGTCTTCGTCTGCGCGCCGCTCGGCACGCGCGCGCTGCGCGGCGTCGCGCGGCCCGTCACCCTGCACCGCGTGCACCGCCCGAGCGGCGTCGAACGGCGCGCCGACTTCGTCCGCGCCGCCCGCATCAACCCGCTGGTCGGGCGCGACCAGGAGCTCGCCATCCTGCGCGACCGCTTTGACGACGCCCGCCGCGGCCGCGGCCAGGCCGTATTGATCGCCGGTGAGGCTGGCATCGGCAAGTCGCGCCTGCTGCGCGCCCTGCGCGACTTCGTCGCCACCGCCGCGCCCGGTTGGCTGGAGAGCCGCTCGGCGCCGTATGCGCACGACAGCGCGCTCTACCCGGTCATTCAGGCCCAGCGCCAGGTCCTCGGTCTACAGCCCGACCTGGCGCCGGACGAGGCGCTCGAGCGCCTCGCGGCTGCGGCGCAGCGCACCGGCGCGCCCGCCGCCGAGGTGGTGCCGCTGCTCGCGACCCTGCATTCGTTGCCGCTGGCGCCGCCCTACGAGGTCTCGCGGCTCAGTCCCGAGGGCCAGCGCCGCCGCACGCTCGAGCTGCTTGCCGACTGGTTGCTCGGCGCCGCCGGCACCCCGGGGGTGCTGGTGTTCGAAGACCTGCACTGGTTCGACGACTCGACGCTCGAGCTGATCGGCCTCCTGTTCGAGCGCGTGCGCCAGACGCCGGTGCTGATCGTGCTCACCCACCGGCCCGAGTTTGCGCCGCCGTGGATCGGCCGCCACGTCACGCCGGTGCTGCTCAACCGCCTGACGCGGCAGGCGGCGGCGCAGCTCGCGCTGTACACCGCCGGCGGCCGCGCCGTGCCCGAAGCGTGGGTGGCCGAGGTGGTGCAACGCACCGACGGCGTGCCGCTGTTCATCGAAGAGCTGACCAAGGCGCTGCTCGAGCAGGAGCGCCCGGCGGCCACCGACGGCGTGCGCGAGCCGGGCGCGGCCACCTTCGACGCCACCATCCCGGCGACGCTGCAGGACCTGCTGATGGCGCGGCTCGACCGGCTCGGCCCCGCCAAGGAGGTGGCGCAGCTCGGCGCCGCGCTCGGCCGCGACTTCAGCTACGAGCTGCTCGCGGCCGTGGCGCTGCACGACGAGTCGTCGCTGCGCGCCGCCCTGACACGTCTGGTCGACACCGAGCTGCTCGATCAGCAGGGCGAGCCGCCGCAGGCCACCTACGCCTTCCGCCACGCGCTGCTGCAGGAGGCCGCCTATGGCTCGCTGCTCAAGGCGCGCCGCCAGCGCTACCACGAGCAGATCGCGCGCGTGCTCGAGCAGCGCTTCCCGGCGCAGGTCGAGACCCAGCCCGAGCTCGTCGCCCACCACTTCGGTGCCGCTGGCCTGAGCCAACCGGCGATCGGCTACTGGCAGCGCGCCGCGCAGCGCGCCATGGTGCGCTCGGCCAACGTCGAGGCGGCGCGCTTCGTCACCGACGCGCTGCAGCTGCTCGGCGGCCTGCCGGCCGGGCCGCTGCGCAGTCAGCAGGAGCTCGGGCTGCGCAGCATCCTCGGCATGACGATGGCGGCGACGCGCGGCTACGGCGCCGACGAGGTCGAGCGCGCCTTCGCCCGCGCGCGCGAGATCTGCGAGGAGTTCCCCAATGTGCCGCAGCTGGTGCCGGTGCTGTACGGCTTGCACGCCTTCTATCTCGTGCGCGCCGATCGGCGCCGCAACGTCGAGCTCGCCGAGCAGCTCGTTCAACTGACGCGCGACAGCGACGACGCGGGGCTGCTGTTCATGTCGGTCGGCGCGGCCGGCATCACCGACTTCTGGCAGGGCGACCACCTGCGCGCTGTCGAACGACTGAGCCGCACCGCGTCGCTGTACCAGCCCGAGCACCAGGCGCTGACCTTCATGCACGGCCAAGAGCCGGGCGCTGTGGCGCACATGTATCTCGGCCTGGTGCGCTGGTTCCTCGGCTACCCGGAGCAGGCGTTGGCAGAGATGGACACGGCGATGGCCATCGCCGCGCGCACACCGCACCCGTTGACGCTGACGATGGTGACCAACTTCGCCAGCGACCTGCGCTACTTCCGTCGCGAGCCCGAGCCGCAGCGCGCGCTCGCCGAACGGACCGTGGCGCTCAGCGTCGAACACAGCTTTCCGCTCTGGTTGGGCGGCGCCAAGAGCTCCACCGGCTGGGCCCTGGTCGAGCGCGGCGAGATCGCCGAAGGGGTCGGCGAGATCAACCGCAGCCTGGCGCTGACGCGGGCCACCGGCTCGCTGCTCAACCGGCCGTTCATCCTCGCCAAGCTGGCGACCGCCCACCTGCGCACCGGCTCGCTCACGCTCGGCCTGGAGGCGGCGGACGCGGGGCTTGCCCTGACTGCCACCAACCTCGACCGCTACTGGGAGCCGGAGCTGCGGCGCATCAAGGGCGAGCTGCTGCTGGCCGGGGGCGAGTCGCACGCGGCGCAGGCCGAGGCGGCCTTC
>JBOHWA010001085.1:0-8338 GCA_050735855.1 Binatia bacterium | reverse complement strand
GTCGCGAGCACGGCGCCGACGGAGCGGCGCCCTCCAGGAGAACGACTGATGTCCGCCCAGGTGCTGCCGATCAAATCCTGCATCGCCGTCTATCTCGTGCTGATGGCGCTCACCGCTGTCACGGTCGGCGCGGCGTTTCTCGACATGGCCTGGCTGAACACACCGGTCGCGCTGATCATCGCCTCGTTCAAGGCCCTGCTGGTGATGATGTTCTTCATGGAGCTGCGCCACAGCCCGCGGCTCACCTGGGTGGTGATCGGCAACGGCGTCTTCTGGATGCTGATCCTGATCACCTTCGTCATGTCGGACGAGCTCAGCCGCGGCTGGCTCGGCTTTCCGGGGAAATAGGGGAAAGGCGTGACCGCGTGACCGGTGACCGGGCTTGGCCCAAGAAATCAGTACCCAACAACGGATTGCACGGATTCAGCGGATTGCTGAGCCCTCCTCCGTCAAATCCGCTCAATCCGTGTAATCCGTTGTTGGGGCTCTGAGTTTTTTGGCAAAGCCCGGTCACCGGTCACTGTTCACGCCGTTTCCGTCTCCGGGCGTGGGCGAGTAGGAGTGATGGAGATGGCCCCGAGCACTGACCCCGCGTATCCCCTGCTCGACGCCCTCGGCGCGCCCGAGGACGTCAAGGACATGGACAACGACGGCCTGCGGGCGCTGGCCGGCGAGATCCGCGCCTTCATCATCGATTCGGTGACCCGCACCGGCGGCCACCTCGGCGCGGGGCTGGGGGTGGTCGAGCTCACCCTGGCGCTCTACGCGGAGTACCAGTTCAACCAGCGCGACAAGCTGGTCTGGGACGTCGGCCATCAGTGCTATCCGCACAAGATCCTCACCGGCCGGCGCGACCGCTTCGCCAGCCTGCGTCAGTTTCAGGGACTGTCCGGCTTCCCTGATCCGGTCGAATCGCCCTACGACACGGTCAAGACCGGCCACGGCGGCACCAGCATCTCCACCGCCATGGGCTACGCGCTCGCCTGGCGCGGGCAGGCCGAGCAGGCCGGCCGCAAGGCGGTGGCGGTGATCGGCGACGGCTCGATGCAGGAAGGCAACGCCTTCGAAGCGCTCAACCACGGCGGCGCCTTCACCGACCTCGAGCTGGTGGTGGTGCTCAACGACAACAACATGAGCATCAGCCCCAGCGTCGGCGCGCTCAGCGCCTACCTGTCGCGCGTGCGCAGCAACACCTGGCTGAACGCCCGTCTGCGCACCATCCAGAGCGCGATCAAGCGCATTCCGCGCATCGGTGACGAGGTCGAGGACGTCCTGCAGCGCTGGTATCACTCGTTGCAGGGCATCGTGCCGCAGCACTCGCTCGGCATCATCTTCGAGGAGCTCGGCTTCTTCTACTACGGGCCGATCGACGGCCACGACGTCGACGCCCTGCGCCACGCCTTCCGCGCCACCCACTGGATGCGGCGGCCGGTGCTGATCCACGTCGTGACGCGCAAGGGGCGCGGCTATCGCGACGACATTCCCGACGTCACCTGCTACCACGCCGCCAGCGGCAGCAAGCTGCCGGCGAGCGCCAGCGCCGAGGAGTACCCGGACCAGGGCGGCCCGAGCTTCACCGCCGCCTTCGCCGACCACGCCATCGCCATGGCCGAGCGCGATCCGCGCGTCGTGGTGATCACCGCCGCGATGCTCGAAGGGACCGGCCTGGTGAAGTTCCAGCAGCGCTTCCCGGAGCGCTGCCTCGACGTCGGCATGGCCGAGCAGCATGGCGTCGGCCTCGCCGCCGGCATGGCGCTGGCCGGCTACAAGCCGATCTGCGCCATCTACTCGACCTTCCTGCAGCGCGCCGACGACCAGCTCTTCCAGGAGGTCGCGCTGCAGAAGGCGCCGGTGATGTTCTGCCTCGACCGCGGCGGCCTGGTCGGCTCCGACGGCGCGACCCACAACGGCGTCTACGACATCGCCTACCTGCGCTGCCTGCCGAACTTCATCCTGATGTCGCCGCGCGACGTCGGCGAGTTGGCGCAGATGATGGACCTCGCCGCCACCTGCGACGGCCCGACCGCCATCCGCTTCCCGCGCGGCAGCGGCGCCGCGACCCAGCTGTCGCACGCGCCGTTCGCCGTCGGCGAAGCCGAGCGCCTGGTCGAGGGCGACGACGGCTGCATCCTCGCCTACGGCCCGATGGTCTACGCCGCGCTCGAGGTGGCCCGCCGCGTCCGCGCCGACACCGGCCGCGCCCTGGCGGTGGTCAACGCCCGCTTCGCCAAGCCGCTCGACACGCGGCTCATCGCCGCCGAGCTCAGCCGCCAGCCGGTGGTCTTCACGCTCGAAGACCACGCCCTCGCCGGCGGCTTCGGTGCCGCGGTGCTGGAATACGCCCGCACCGCCGAGCCGCGCCTCGACGCCAACCGCCTCGAGCCGCTGGCCCTGCCCGACCGCTTCATTGACCACGGCCAGCGCAGCGAACAGCTCGGCGAAGCTGGCCTCAGCCTGGACCAGTTGGCGGCGCGCATCGCCACCCGCCTGGCGGCGCTGCGCCCGGCTGCCCCGGTGCGCCTGGTCACCGGCAGCTGACGCGCGCCGTTCGGCCGACGTTCCAGCGGCCTTCCCTGGCCGCGGCATCCCGCCGGCGATAGGCGGCCCCCCGAGCCGCCCATCGCAGCTCACCCGTCGCTGGCGACTAGCGCACCAATACGTTGAGCCGCCGGCAATCCTGAGCTACGAGGCGGTCATGATCACTGAGGTGCTAGACAGCAGATCGCGCCGCATTCGCCGATTCCATTCGGCAGCCCAATTGTAGTTAGCGCCACCGAGAGCGCGCTTGGTACAAGTGATCCGTGCGCGCGCAGTTCGAGATCGTTGGTGCTCTTCGCGAGGCGCAGACGATTGCTGCCGGACCGTCGGTGCGGGACCGTGCCCGCTTACGGCGGCTGTACGGTCGAGGGCGATGGCGGAAGCGTAAGGGAATCGCGACGGTCCGGCTGCCGGACGGAATTCTTTGCGACGCGGAAGTGCATTGGTACGAGGCGACCGGCATTGGTAGAAGGGAAGCGAAAATCAAACGGCTGGTACGGTGACGAGAATGGCGCGAAGGGTCAGGCCGAAGAAGCGGTTCGTCGTATGCATCCGGAACACGGGATATCCCGCGTCTCTCGAGTTGCGGAAGATCTACCAGGCGCTTGGCGATCCCGATGCTGAAGCCCACGGCTTGCTGCGCGTCATCGATGAGTCCGGAGAGGACTACCTCTACCCGCACAAGTTCTTCATGCGGCTGGACCTGCCGCAGCCGGTCGAGAGCGCTCTGCGTCGGGCAGCGGGATGATGTATGGCCGCGCTAACAAGGCGCTGCAGCCGACGCGGGCCGCGGAGCCGAACGCCAAGCGGGAGTCGGCGCGGTGTGGCCCGCGCGGCTGACCGCTGGCGTTAGGCAGATGGACGATCAATCCTTGATCCAGATCGCCGAGAGGATCTTCGAAGCGATTCGAGGCGCGTTTCCTCATTTGCGGATGGAGCTGGATCGGCAGCATCCGCACGTCGAGCTGAACATGGACATCCCGCGCCAGCCTGGACTGCTCTTTAGGGTCAATCTGAATCTCCAGGGGGACGAATTGCATTTGAGTGCTGACGCGTTTTGGCTCGAGTGGTTCCCTTGTACGAAGCCCGAGATCGCGGATGAGTTCCAAAGAGCAGTTGAGGGGTTGCTGGCGGGGGAGTTTCGGATTGTGGAGCATTACCGTGGATCGCGGTTCGTCAGGGGCGAACTACAGGCTCCGGATGGCGACGGTTGGCGGACGGTAGGAAGTGGGTGCTCGCTCCGTCTTCCTTGGGGGACGCGAAGCACTCGCGTACTGCAGAATGTCGGTAGCGACGGTGCGCCTAACAACGCGGTGCAGCCGACGCGGGCCTGCGGCCCGCGCGGCTGACCGCTGGCGTTGGGCCTACTCCGCAAGCCATGGACCCTGAGTCAGACTCAGCAAGGCGCGTCCGCAGGGCGTTCCCCGCAGTCATGACCATCGATGTAGCCTCGATGCTTGTCGATGTTCCGGACAGTCGGCTCGCGCCATCGAATGACGACATCGGTCCGGTAGTCGTGGGCGGCGAGTCTCTTCACATCCCTTCCAGGGTCTACTTTCCCGTACCAGACGAGCGCGCCCTGGCGCGGCACTCCGACTCGGGTCGCGTGCTGCTGGGTTGCATCTACACGCGGCACCATGACGGCCACGTTCGAGAGAAGTTTCTAGCAGAGATCATTTCGTCGCCGCTCAATTGGGTTCCGCCGTTCGTGATTCAGCTTCTCGGGGAGTACGTGATCGAGATCCATAGGCTGATTCTTTGCAGTGCCGGCTACCTCGGACAGGCCACGTACACGCAGTTCGTCGCGGAAAATCCGCAGTTCATCCGGCTAACCAGACAGCGAGCGGCCAGCTACTGGGACTGCTACTACAGAGGTGCGCTTCGAACCTTGGACGACTATCCGGCAACGCAAGCGTTGGATCGCATCGTGGCGCAGCACGCCGCCCAACTAGCCGTTGCAGCGGACGGCGCTTCGCGCCGCCGCTGAACGGCGACACGTTCGGCAGCCCCCTTGTAGTTGGGCGGGTCTCGCATCTTGAGAACTCAGCCGGGCACTGTCGTGCGCGTCCGTGCCTAAACAAGCCGCGCCTGTGGCAGCGGGCAAAGCCGCCTGCATCCTGCCTTTGTCCGTGTGGCGAGATACGACGCCTGGGGCCTCAACAGTCCAGCGCCCCCATCCTTGTAATTCTAAGCCACGGCATTAGGATTACGAGGAAATGGACGTCGGGCGTGCCGCCTACCTGAGCACCATCCGCGAACGCCTCCGGGGCAACCCCATCGTGTCCCTGGTCGGTCCGCGTCAGGCGGGCAAGACCACCCTGGCGCGGATGCTGGCCGCAGCGTCCACCGAGCCCGTGCACTTCTTCGATCTCGAGTCACCGACCGACCTCGCCCGCCTCACCAATCCGGAGCTGGTCCTGCGCCCGCTCGCGGGGCTGGTGATTCTCGACGAGGTCCAGCGCCGGCCCGATCTCTTCCCGCTGTTGCGCGTGCTGGCCGACCGTCAACCCGCCCCCGCGCGCTTTCTCATCCTCGGCAGCGCTTCGCCGGCGCTCATCAAGGAAGGTAGCGAGAGTCTCGCCGGCCGGGTGTCGTTCATCGACGTGACCGGCTTTTCGCTCGGCGAGCTGAACGCCGGCGATCTTTCCAAACTCTGGTGGCGGGGCGGGTTTCCGCGCGCCTACCTGGCGCCCGACGACACCGTCGCCCGGCAGTGGCACGAGGACTTCCGCCGGACGTTTCTGGAACGCGACATCCCGCAGCTGGGCATTCAGGTGCCGGCCGCCACGCTCGGCCGCTTCTGGACGATGGTGGCCCACTTTCACGGGCAGGTTCTCAACCAAGCGGAGCTGGCGCGCGCACTGGGAAGCTCCGAGCCGACCGCCCGGCGCTATCTGGACATCCTCAGCGGCACGTACATGGTGCGCCAGCTGCCGCCCTGGTTCGAGAACCTCAAGAAGCGGCAGGTCAGGTCGCCCAAGGTCTACATCCGGGACTCGGGCATCCTCCACGCCCTGCTCGGCGTCGCCGACCCCGTGGCGCTGCAGTCGCACCCGAAGAGCGGCGCGTCGTGGGAAGGGTTCTGTCTGGAGCAGATCCTGAGCGTGTGCGGTGACCGCGCTGCCAGTTTCTGGGGGACGCACAGCGGCGCCGAGCTCGACCTGCTGCTGTTGCACGCCGGGCGCCGCCTCGGTGTCGAGTTCAAGTTCTCCGAACAGCCTGCCACCACCAAGTCCATGCGCATCGCCCAGCAGGACCTTTCGCTCGACCATCTCTACATCGTCTATCCCGGCACGCACGACTATCCGCTCGACGAATCGATCACAGCCATTGCGCTCCCCCACCTTCTCGACGTGCTTCGTCCGAGATCTGGTCATGCCTGAGCACCCACGCTCCGAACGCGACACCCAGAACCGCGTCGTCGCGCTGTTCACCGACCAGGCACCGCCGGATGGCCTCGGCTATCGCTATCTCGGCGACTGGAGCACCCGCGAGGGGAACCGCCCCATCGAGGCGGCGCTGCCGCGCGAGAACCTCGCCGGCCGCGGCTAGGCCCGGACCGCCCTTCGACAAGCTCAGGGCGAACGGAAAAGTCGTGGCGAACCGGAAAGGGTTCCGTTCGTGCTGAGCTTGTCGAAGCACACGGCACGTTTTTCAACGGGCTGCTAAACTAACAGGGCGATTGAGCCGACCGGCTTGAAGAGGGCTGGTGGCGATCGTCGGTGGGCCGGCGGTCCAGCGCCACCACGTGAGGCCACGCGAGGCACCAGGGACACGGCAACTACAGCCGAGGGTCGGCGAGAGCCCGGCGAAGCGGTGGAGAGGACACATTCATGAGCGTCGATTTCAGCGTGAAGGGAAGGCATGTGCTGATCACCGGCGGCACCGGCGGGATCGGTGCCGCCTTTGCCGAGGCGTTCTTGCAGGCGGGGGCGGTGGTCACGATCGTTGACATCGCGCCGCCGCGTGCCGACCAGAGCGCGGGTCTCAAGTACGAGCAGGTCGACATGGGCGACGACGCGGCGGTCGCGGCGCTCGCTGCGCGCACGGATCGCATGGACGTCGTCATCCACTGCGCCGGCCGCGCTGCGATCGGCGAGGAATATTCGCCGATCGTCTTCAACGAAATCGTCAACCTGCACCTTACAGGCGCGCTGCGCCTCGCCAACGGGTTCCGTCCGCATCTGAAGGCGAGCCGCGGCTGTCTCATTCACATCGCCTCGATGTACTCGTACTTCGCGTCGCCCCTGGTTCCCGCTTACGGCGCCGCCAAGACCGGCCTGATGTCCTTGACCCGCACCCTCGCGGTCGAACTCGCCAGTGACGGCATCCGCGTCAACGCGATCGCGCCGGGTTGGTTCGACACGCCCCTCACCAAGGTGATCCAGGAGCAGATGCCCGACATGAATCGGCGTATTCTCGAGCGCCTGCCTTCTGGGCGATGGAACACGCCGGACGAGTTGGCCGGCCTTGCCATCTTTCTCGCCTCGCCGGCCTCGAGTATCCTCACCGGCGTGACCATCGCAGCCGACGGCGGCTACTCGGTTACCTGATCCAGTCCGGACACACAGGGCTCGACGGCGACCGGAGCGTCTACAAGGATGCGCGCGAGAGTGGTGGGGTAGGCATGGCGTACGACGAACAACTCGCTCAGCGCATCCGCTCAGCGCTGCGAGAGAACCGCTTCATCACCGAGAAGAAGATGTTCGGAGGCATCGCCTTCCTGCGCAAGGGGCTCATGTTCGTCGGAGTCTCAAGCTCTTCGCTCATGGCTCGCGTGGGCACGGAGGAGCACGCGGATTCCCTGGCTCGCAAGTATGTTCGGGAGATGGACTTCACCGGCAGACCAATGCGGGGCTACGTCTTCGTTGACGCCCAAGGCGTAACGACCGAAGCTCAGCTGCGCTTTTGGCTCGAACGTAGCGAGCGTTTCGTCGCCACATTGCCGCCCAAGCCGGGAAAGTGATCGCTTCGTCGTCAAGACCATGCGCGGCCAGTGTCCGTTGAAAAAGCCCGGACCGCGAGTGGCGAGAACTCGCGCCTCGGCGGCATGCAGAGGTACACCAGCTTTCGGAGGTCCGATGCGCGCCACTCTCATCCTGCTGCCCCTCCTGTTTGCCGCTCCGGCGGTCGCTGGCGTCACGCTCGGCGCCTCGTCCGTTACGGTCGCCCGCCCCGGCGAGATCGCCGAGATCTGTGTCTCGCTCGACACCGGCGGCGCCGAGGTCGCCGGGACGCAGAACGACCTGGTGTGGGACGGCGAGTGCGCGTCGCTGCCCGACGCCAGCAGTTGCGTTGCGGCCGGCGCACACGGCAAGAGCCTGTACGGCCACATCTTCGCGTTGCGCCACTTCGTCTACCGCGCCCTCATCCTGTCGCTCAGCGATGTCGATCCGATCGACGACGGCGTCCTCTACTGCTGCGCCTTCACCGCCGAAGCGGCACCAGGCGCCTGCTGCCCGATCGGCCTGACCAATGCCCAGACCTCCGATCCCTTTGGCAACTCGATCCCGACACGGGCCATCAACGGCGCGGTCTGCGTCGCCCTGGCGGGTCCCGCCTCCGCCTCGCCGACGCCGACCGCGTCGCCAACCCCGAACGTCGGCTCATCCAACGACGACGACGGCTGCGCCATCGTTTCCCCCGCCCACAACCGCGGCATCTGGTTGCCCCTGCTGGGCGCCCTGGCGCTGCGTCTCCTGCCTCGTCGTCGCACGTAGTCCGGGAGTGTCCGCGAGACATCCTCGCGTTCGATCCGACACGACCTGGAGGGCGCCGCTCCGTCGGCGCCGTGCTTGCG
>JBOHWA010001084.1:0-9005 GCA_050735855.1 Binatia bacterium | reverse complement strand
GTCGGGATTCGCCCAGATGCCCAGGTGTTGCGCGAGCTGCATCGACAGCCAGCGCTCCATGCCGCGCCCCTGCACGACGATGCAGTCGGCGGCGAACGGGTCGGCGAGCGGCGGCGCGACGACCTCGACGAGGCGGCGCACGAGCGCTTCGATGCGGTTGCTGCGATGGACCCACATGGCCGGCGGAGCCTAGCAGGCCTGCGCTGACAGCGGCTGACGGCGGAGCGGATGGGGCGGCGGGCTCAGCCGCGCGCCCGCTTGGCGGCCGGGCGTCCGATGCAGCGCCCGAGCCAGTCGGTGAGCTGCGGCCAGCGGGCGAGATCGAGCTTGGCGGTGAGCGCCCACTGCACGACCGAGGCGACGTTGAGGTCGGCGACGCCGAACGCCGCGCCGAGCAGGTACGGCCGGTGGCGCAGCGCGCCGTCGAGCACACCGAACGGCGCCGCCAGCTTCGCCTCCGCGTCCGCCGCGGCGCGCTCGTCGCGTTGGTCGGCGGGCAGCAGGCGGCGGTGCATCAGGACGGTGAGCAGCGGCGTCTCGGCCTCGGTCATCGCCCAGAAGCTCCATTGAAACGTGCGGCCCTCGTCGGCGATCTCGGCCGGCCACAGCGACCCGGCCCCGTACGCACGCCCGAGATACAGATTGATGGCCATCGACTCCCAGAGCACCAGCGTGCCGTCGACCATCACCGGGATGTGCCCGTTGGGGTTCAGCTTGAGAAACTCCGCCGACCGCGTGTCGCCGGTGGCGAAGTTGGTCGGCACCCGCTCGTAGGCGACGCCGAGCTCCTCGAGCAGCCAGAGCGGACGGAACGCACGCGACGCGGGAACCCCGTAGATCTTGATCATCGACGCCTCCTCGGAATGTGGACGGGAGCATCTGACCTAGACCGAGTCGCCGCGCGCCTGCAAGCCGGCACGCGACGAGGCCCGCGGCTCACCCCTCGGCGCGGCGCGCCGGCGGATCGGCGTCCTGCGCCGACGCGGCCGCCAGCGGCAGGTTGATGAAGAAGCTGGTGCCCTGCCCGTCGGCGCTCTCGACGGTGATGAAGCCGCCGCTCTCGATCACGATGCGGTGCGCGATCGGCAGGCCGAGGCCGGTGCCCTTGTCCTTGGTGGTGAAGAACGGGTTGAAGATCGCCTCGCGCATGTCCGGCGCGATGCCCTGGCCGGTGTCGCGCACCTCGATCTGCCAGAACGAGCCGAGATCCTGGTCGACGCGGCGCGTCTCGATCGCGACGTGGCCGCCCTGCGGGGTTGCCTGGATGGCGTTCAGGACGATGTTGATCAACACCTGCATGATCTGATCGGGATCGGCGACGATGGTGGGGGTCTGCCCCGACGGCCGGCGGGTGAGCTCGACCTGCTGGGTACGGGCCTGCGGCACCAGCAGCGTCACGGTGCGCTCGACCATCTCGTCGAGGTCGACGTCGCCGACCACCGGGGTCGGCGACTTGGCGAACGTCAACAGCTCGCTGATCAGGTTGCCGATGCGTTGCACCTCGGTCTCCGCCAGGCGCAGGAACGAGGTCATGAACTCCTCGTCGCCCAGGCGCTGCGGCGCCAGCTGGAAGAAGGTCTGGATCGATACCAGCGGGTTGCGGATCTCGTGCGCGATGCCCGCCGCCAGCGTGCCGAGGGCCGACAGCCGGCCGGCGCGGTTGATGATGTCGCGCGAGCGGCGCAGTTCATCGTAGAGGCGCGCGTTCTCGAAGGCGATGCTCGCCTGCGTCGCCAGATTGGTCAGGATGTCGAGATCGCCGGCGACGAAGGCCTGCAGGTCGCGTTTGCGGCCGAGGCCGACAAAGCCGATCAGCGAGGCCCCGCTGACCAGCGGCACGCACACCTCCCAGTGGTTGCGCCGCACGATGGTGGTGCAGGTGTCGACGCCGGTCTCGGCCAACAATACCTCTTCGCGCAGCACCGGTTCGCCGCGCTGCGTCAGCATGCGCACGAAGGGATGATCGGGCGCGAACGTCGCCGGCACCGGCGCCGGTCCGAGCATACGCTGCAGCTCGAACTCGCCGCGCGCATCCTCGCGCAGGAACAGCGCCACGCGCTCGAGTCGCAGCACCTCGCTCAGGGTGTCGCAGAGCTCGCGCACCAACCGTTGGCGGTCGAGGATGCGCACCACCGACCGGGCGAAGGTGTTGAGCAGGGTGCGGGTCTCCTGCTTGCGCGGGAAGAGCGACCGCTCGACGCTCTGCTCGGCGCGCGCCCGGGCGAACGGAAAGAGCACGCCGACCGCCAGCAGCAGGGCCAGCATGCCGGCCGAGAAATCGTAGTGCACCTCGCCGAAGGCGAGGTGTTGCATGGCGAGGGAGAGGACGAAGGCGGGGCCGACCAGCAGCACGATCACGCCGAGGTAGGCGATGCCCTTGCTGACCGCGACCTCGATGTCCATCAACCGATGGCGCACGATCGCGTAGGCGACGATGCCGGCCCACGCGGCGCTGCCCAGGTTGCCGAGCGGATAGATCGGGACGCCGTAGACCGCCAGCGTGTTGGTCAGTCCCAGCGGCAGCGCCACGCCCATGCCGAACAGCCAGAACTTGAGCTGGAGGCGCATGCGCGGGTCGCTGGTCGTCCGAAATTCGTAGATCAGCAGCGCGAACGCGGCAGCGAAATTGATGATCACCATGACCGTGAACGCGTCGTAGAGCCACGTGCCGACCGAGTAATACCCCCACGCCACCGGCCGCAGGTCGCGCACCACCAGGTCGAGCGCGTTGGCGCCCACCAGCACGGCCGACAAGGCGTAGTCGACGATCAACGCGTTCCAGATCCACCGCGAACGCGGGCGCTCGGGTGTCGCGATGATCAGGTGCACGATGCCGGGGAACAGGAAGATGGCACCGGAACGAATGGGGCGGCTCAGCGCGAAGGCGAGTTCGTGGTCGGGGACGGAATAGAGGACGACGTAGATGAGATTCCAGAACGTCAGACAGATGGCCGAGAACGCGAAGACCTGACGCAGCTCGGTGCGCGGGCCGCTGCGATTGACGAAGACGCCGAGCGCCAGGCTCGCGATGGCTGCCGCCAGGGGAATGAGCCAGTGGTTGGTCATTCCGGTTGGATACTGATCACGTCCGACTGGAAGATCAGGCGCGCTACCGGATGGCGCGAGGTCGCGTGGGTCGCGCGCACCCGCTCGATGTCGAGGTGCATGAGTTGCACGTGTTGGTCGCCGATCGGGTGCTGGCAGAAGATGTCGAGCTCGGTGAAGAACGCGAGCCGATAGACGTTGCGCAACTGCAGCAGGCCGAGCGTGAACAGATCCGTGACACCGCGGCGCTCGGCGAAGACGAACATCAGCTTGCACATGCCGAGGTGCACCAACTGGCTGCTCTTGATCCGACGGTACTCCTTCGTCATGCAGAAGCGGCCGACCTCGGCCGGCTGTCGCCCCTCGGGCAGCGCCGGCAGCGCGACGAAGTCTTCGAGGTCGAACGGCCGATGCGCGACGTCGATGATGCGCATGGCGGCGACCACCGTCTGGTCGGTGTTCAGCGCGACCAGGTGGTGGGCGGTGGCATCGCGCTCGTCGAGCCCGTCACAGCCGAACTCGTCGAGGTAGAGCTCGCGCCGCAGGGTCATGGCCCGATCGGCCTCGTGGGCGTTCGCGACCTTGAAGGTCAGGCCTTCGAACAAACGTTGCGAACTCACGCCACTCGCCTCACCCAGGCCCCGCGCTACCACTGAGCAGCCAAGCGCTTGACAGCTCCAGCGCCTCGTCGGTATCTCTCATCTCCCAGTCGCGCAGTCAACGGGCTGGTGGAGAGGGCTCGGATGGCTCCGGCACCAGATGTGAAAGCGGCTACCAAGTGCCCGACACCAGCCGAGGTGCGCAGCCACGTCACGCGTTTGCTATGCCAAGTCGCGCAGATCCCCGTCGAGGCGATCACCGACGGCGCCACGATCGACGGCGAGCTGCGCATGGAGTCCGTCGCGTTCGTCGAGATCCAGGTGGCGATCGAAGAAGCCTACGATATCGTTCTCGATCCAGTGTATCTCATCGAGTTGAATGAATTCGGCGCTATCGTCGAACATATATATAGTGTCTGTCGCGATGTGAGCGCATGACGGCCGATTCACCGCCCAGCGGCATCGCCGATCGCCGCGCGCTGGCCGCGAGGATCCGATGACCCGCCGCGTCTTCCTCACCGGCATCGGCATGGCCGCGCCGACCGGCATCGGCCACGAGCCGTTCTGGCAGGCGCTGCTCAGCGGCGTCAGCCCGATCGCACCGCTGACCCGCTTCGACGCGTCGACCTACGCCTGCCAGATCGCGGGCCAGGTCGATGATGCGCTGGTCGACGCGCTGGTCGACGAACGGACGCTGCGCACGACGAGCCACGTCAGCCGCCTGGCGCTGGTCGCCGCGGACGACGCGCTGCGCGATGCCCGCCTGCCCATCGGCACCTATGCCGATGACGGGCTCGGCGTCACCTGCGGCACGGCGCTCGGCGGGTGGATCGACGGCGAGCGCCAGTACGGCATTCTGCTCGAGCGCGGCGCGCGCCGCATCAACCCGTTCCTCGCCTCCGGCGCCTGCAACCATGCGCCCGGCGCCGAGGTCGCGACCGCCATCGGCGCGCGCGGCGCGCAGTTCACCTTCTCGGTCGGCTGCCCGTCGAGCCTGCAGGCGATCGGCCAGGCGGCCCGCCTGATCGCCGAGGGCTCGCTCGACGCCTGCGTGGCCGGCGGCACGGAGAGTCCGCTCAGCCCGATGGTGCTCGCATCGCTGGCGCGCACCAAGGCCCTGTCGACGGAGAACGAGTCCCCGGCGCGGGCCTGCCGCCCGTTCGATGTCACCCGCAGCGGCATGGTGCTGAGCGAGGGCAGCTGCTTCCTGCTGCTCGAGAGCGCGGAGAGCGCCCGGCAGCGCGGCGCCACCGCCTACGCGGAGATCCTCGGCTCGGCGTCGTCGTGCGATGCCAACGGGATGTATGGGCTGGACGAGAGCGGCACGACCGGCGGGCGCACCGTGCATCGTCTGCTGGCGGCGTCGGCGATCGCGCCGACCGAGCTCGACTACGTCTGCGCCCACGCCAACGGCTCGCCCGACTTCGATCGCAAGGAGGCCATGGTCCTGCATCAGGCCATGGGCGAGGCCGCCGCGCGCATCCCGGTCAGCTCGATCAAAGGCGTCCTCGGCCACCCGATCGGTGCCGCCGGCGCGTTCCAGGTCGCCGCCGTCGCCCTCGCCATGCGTCACGGCCTGATCCCGCGCACCGCCAACCTGACCAGCCCGGACGCCAGATGCGCCGTGCGTCACGTCATGAGCACCGAGCCCTCCCCGCTGCGCAACGCTCTGGTCACCAGCTACGGCTACGGCGGGATCAACGCCTTCCTCCTCCTCGGCCGGCCCCGCTAACCCGGCCGGCCGCCCCGCGGCCGGCCGCGGAGGGCCATCTTGATTCGCGACGCGGCTTATCAGATGGTATTTGACCATCCGTGATTGGCCTGCGATAATCACGATTCAGTGTCGAGGCCAGAGAAGGGAGAGACGATGTTTAAAGTGGGTGAAAAGGTCGTCTACCCGGCTCATGGGGTTGGCGTTATCCAGAGCATTCAGACCAAGACGGTCTCTGGAACCGAAAAGATATTTTACATGTTGCGGATTCTCGACAGCGACATGACCATCATGATCCCGACCGAGAACGTTGCGTCGGTTGGCCTGCGGCGGGTGATCGGCAAGGAAATGGTCACCAAGGTGTACAAGATCCTGCGCGAGAAGCGGGTCGAGATCGACCAGCAGACCTGGAACCGCCGCTACCGCGAGTACACCGAGAAGATCAAGACCGGCTCGGTGCTGGAGATCGCCAAGGTGCTGCGCGATCTCTTCGTCCTGAAAGGCGACAAGGAGCTGTCGTTCGGCGAGCGTAAGATGCTCGATACGGCGCGCAATCTCCTCGTCAAGGAGCTCTCCATCGCTCGCTCCCACCCGGAGGAGAAGATCATGGAAGAGCTCAAGAACATCTTCGCTCACTAGGCGGCGAGGGCGTATGGCCTATTGCTTGCGGTCCCCAGTGCCTCCCCTGCCGGACCATAAGCCATAGGCCATAGGCCGCCCTGCTCACGGTGATCACCGCTGCCATCCTCGTCGCTGGCGGGCCCGGCACACGGCTGGGAGCCGGCATTGCCAAGGCGTTCGTCGAGCTGGCCGGCACCCCCCTGGTCGTCCACGCGCTGCGTGTCCTCTGTTCCGCCGAGTCGATCGCGCGCGTCGTCCTGGTCGTACCCGATGCGGCGCGGTCGCGCGCCAGCGCCGCGCTCGCGCAGCACGGACCGTGGCGCTGCCCGGTGACCGTCGTGGCGGGCGGCGTGCAGCGGCAGGATTCGGTGCGTCAGGGCCTCGCGGCGATCGGCGATGCCGACCTGGTCGCGATCCACGACGCCGCGCGCCCGCTGGTCAGCCGCGCGGTGATCGAGGCGGTGATCGCCGCGGCTGCCGCGCATGGCGCGGCCATCGCCGCCACGCCGGCGATCGATACGATCAAGCTCGTGCACGCCGACGGGTGGATCGAGTCGACACCGGCGCGCCAACACCTGTGGTTGGCGCAGACGCCGCAGGTCTTCCGCAGCGCGCTGATCCGGCGCGCGCATGCCGCGCCGTTCGATGGAGACGCCACGGCCACCGACGACGCGATGCTGGTCGAGCGACTGGGCGAGAAGGTCTACGTCGTGCCCGGCAACCCGGAGAACCGCAAGATCACGACGCCGGAGGATCTGCGCTGGGCGGAGTGGCTGCTGACGTCACCGGCAGCGCCTCGTTGAGGCTGCCCGAGCGGAAGCCCTGCAGGTCGACGGTGACGTAGAGGAACCCGAGCTGCCGCAGCTCGCGCACCACGTCGGCGCGGATGGCGGGGTCGACCAGCCGTGCCAGCTCGCCGGGGGGAACCTCGATGCGCGCCACCGGCTCGTGCGCCCGCACGCGGCATTCGGCGAAGCCCAGCCGATGCAGGACGCGCTCGGCCGAGGCCACCTTGTGCAGGCCGTCGAGCGTGATGCGGGTGCCGTACGGAAAGCGCGACGACAGACACGGACTGGACGGCTTGTCCGCCGTCACCAGATCGAGCTCGCGGCTCAGCGCGCGGATCTCCTGCTTGGTCAGCTGCGCGTCGGCAAGCGGGTGGCGCACGCCGTGCTCCGCCGCGGCGCGCAGGCCGGGGCGGTAGTCGCCGAGGTCGTCGAGGTTGACGCCGTCGACCACGTGCGCGATGCCCAGCGCCGCCGCCTGGGCATCGCAGATGTCGTACAGGCTGCCCTTGCAGAGAAAGCAGCGGTGCACCGGGTTGTCGGCGTAGCCGGGAATCTCCAGCTCGTTGGCATCGATCAGCAGGTGGCGCACGCCGAACGCCTCGGCCAACGTCCGGGCGATCGCTTCGTCATCCTCCGCCGCCGTCGGCGAGCGCGTCGTCAGCGCCACGACCTGCGCTGCCCCGAGCGTGTCGACCGCGACGCGCAGCAGGAAGCTCGAGTCGACGCCGCCGGAGAACGCGACGAGCACGCGCCCCATCTCGCGCAGCGCGGCGCGCAGTGCATCGAACTTGGCCTCCACGTCAGATGCCCTCGGCCTGGAAGAGATCGGTGGTCAGATAGCGCTCGCCGGTGTCGCAGAAGACGGTGACGACCGTCTTGCCGGGCCCGAGACGGCGCGCCACCTCGAGTGCCGCATGGCAATTGGCACCGGCCGAGATACCGACCAGGATCCCTTCGTGGCGCGCCAGCCTGCGCGAGCAGCGCGCCGCCTCCTCGTCGGTGACCCGGAGGACCTCGTCGTAGACGTGCTCGTCCAGATTCTCCGGAACGAAGCCGGCGCCGATGCCCTGGATCTTGTGAAACCCCGGCTCGCCGTCGGAGAGCACCGGCGAGGCGGCCGGCTCGACCGCGAAGATCTTCACGCCCGGCATCTCGGCGCGCAGCACCTGGCCGACGCCGGTGATCGTCCCGCCGGTGCCGACCCCGGCGACGAAGGCGTCGATATGGTCGAACTGCTGCAGCAGCTCGCGCGCCGTGGTGCGGCGGTGCACCTCGGGGTTGGCCGGATTGCTGAACTGCTGCGGCATGAAATAGTCCGGCCGCTCGGCGAGCAACTCCTCGGCCTTGCGAATCGCTTCGTGCATTCCCTTGGAGTCTGGCGTCAGCACCAAGGTGGCGCCGTAAGCGGTCAGCAGGTTGCGTCGCTCGCTGCTCATCGTGTCGGGCATGGTCAGCACCAGTCGGTAGCCCTTTACCGCCGCCACCAGCGCCAGCCCGATGCCGGTATTGCCGCTGGTCGGCTCGATGATGGTGTCGCCCGGCTTCAGGCGGCCCTGCGCCTCGGCGGCTTCGATCATCGACAGGCAGATGCGGTCCTTGACGCTGCCGCCCGGATTGAGCGATTCGAGCTTGCCCCACACTGCGGCATGCTCGGGCCCGACCAGGCGATTCAGGCGCACCACCGGCGTGTTGCCAATCAGCTCGAGCGGTGTTTGAGCGACCGATGGACGCATAGCGAATGAACCACCTTCTCCGACACAGGCAGTATCGGCGCCATCGGCGCAAAGTCAATTCGCAGCCCGGTGGGTAGGCCGATGCGCGTGCTGGTGCTTTTCCCCGGCGGCCTCGGCGACCTGTTGTGCTGTTGGCCCGCCCTCGCGGCGCGGCGCGCCCGGGCCGGGACCCACCTGACGCTGGCGGCGCACCCGGCGTGGTTCGACGCGTTGCCCGAGGCGGCGGTGACGCCGCTGTCGATCGACCGCCGCGAGATCGCCGACCTGTTCGCGCGCAGCCCGCTGGCCGACGCGACACGCCGCCTGCTGGGGGGCCACGACGCGGTGGTGAGTTGGAGCGGCCACGGCGACGCGAACTTTGCCGCCCGTCTCGCCGACGCCGCCGGCGCGCCGGTGCTGGTGCATCCGTTTCGCGACTTCCGGCCGGGCGAGCACGCGTCGGCCTACTATGCCCGCGGCCTCGGCGTCGCACCGAGGGTCGAGCCCTTGCCGCTGCGCGCCGCCAGCC
>JBOHWA010001083.1:0-3313 GCA_050735855.1 Binatia bacterium | reverse complement strand
GCCCTCGGCGCCGTGCTCGCCAGGGGCCGCTTGCTGGGATCAGCACGGCGCCGAGGGCCCGGCGCCCTCCACACTATTGATTCACGATCAGCTCGACACGGCGGTTCTGCGCTCGCCCCTCGGCGGTCTCGTTGCTCGCCACCGGGTTGGTCTTGCCGAAGCCGCGCGCGGTCATGCGCGAGCCGTTGACGCCCTGCCGCTCGAGGTACTCGCGCACGGCGTTGGCGCGGCGCTCCGAGAGGCGCTGGTTGTATTCGGCGCTGCCGATCGAATCGGTGTAGCCGTCGACCGTGACCGTGATGTCGCCGGACTCTTTCAACGTGCGCGCTGCCTCGTCGAGGATCGGCACCGCGTCGGGGCGGATGTTGTACTTGTCGAAGTCGAAGTTGACGCCGCGCAGCACGATCTTCTTCTTGATCGGCGGCGGCGGCGGTGCGATGGCCACCGGCGGCGGCGGCGGCGGGGCCGGCGGCGGCGGTAGGAAGCGGTGCCGCACTTCGAGGCCGGTGGTGAGGAACTCGGTCGTGCAGCTGTCCGAGCCCGCGGCCGGGCAGATGTGTGTCTGGTCGTAGCGCGCAAACAGGCCCAGCCCGGTGCTGTGGAAGAACTCGTAGTTGACGCCGCCGTTGATGTTGAAGCCGTTGCCGCGGTCGTGCTCGCGCGGGCCGCTGGTGGTCCAGTAGTAGCCACCCTGGGCGCCGAAATAGACCTCGGCCTTCTCGTCGAACAGCGAGAAGCGCAGGCCGCCCGCGACCGAGGTGATGCTCGGCGTGCCGCCGCCCGCGTCGCCTTCGGTGAAGCCGGCGAACTGTCCCTGGATGATCGGCGACACCGCGAAGCCGCCGCTGCCGATCTGATAGGCGACGAACGGCGCCACCGACCCGCCCGGATCGGCGGTCTGCTGGAATGTGGAGATCGGTATGGCGGCGCCGACGTCGACGCCGACCACCGGAATGCCGGCGCTGATCTCGTTGCCGATCTGGTCGGCCAACTGCGCCTCGCCCGGCTGGGCACTGCCGATCAGCAGCACTGCCGTCACCCACCGCAATACGTTCCCTCGCATAAGGCCCCCCCGGAACGAAATTTGCCGTTGTCTATCGCTTCGTCGCGCGTGTTGTAAAGGTCTCCATCGGCGGGGTTGACGCGGGCGCGCGTTGCGCGGAGAGAAGAAGGTTGTCATGTCGCGCCCGTCCGCTGCCGCCACGGCTCGTCGCCCACTCGTGTTGCTCGTCGTCGGCGCCGCATTCGGCGCCCTGGTGGCGGCGGCGGGCCTCACGGCCCCGGCGACCCAGGCGCTGCCCGACGGCGTCGTCGCACGGGTCAACGGCGTCGCCATCCGGGCCGAGGACTACGCCCGCATGCGTGACGCACTGGCGGCCGATACGCGCGCGCCGCTCGACGACGCCGACCGCCAGCATGTGCTCGACCGCCTGATCGAGGAGGAGTTGCTGGTGCAGCGCGGCCTGGATCTCGGCCTGGCGCGCAACGACCGCCGCGTGCGTGCCGACCTGACCCAGACGGTCATCGACGGCATCATCAGCGAGGCGGGCGACGCCGAGCCGGGCCCGCGCGAGGTGGATGCGTTCTACGGCGCCAACCGCGACTTCTTCGCCGGCCCCGGCCGCCTGCGGGTCCGCCAGGTGTTCGTGCGCGTCACCGAGCCGTCCGATCCGGCCGCCGAGGCGCGCGCCCAGGACGCGGCGCGCCGCCTGCGCGCCGGCGAGAGTCTGGCCGCGGTGCAGCACGCGCTCGGCGATCCACCGCTGGTGCCGCTGCCCGATGCGCTGCTGCCGCCCGCCAAGTTGCGCGACTATCTCGGCCCGACGGCGCTGCGCGCGGCGCTCGAGCTGGGCGCGGGCGAGATCAGCGATCCGGTGCGCTCCGGCACGGGCTTCCACGTCCTGCAGCTCGCCGAGCGCGCGCCCGATTCGGCGCCGTCGCTGATCGAGGTGCGGCCGCAGGTGGTCAACGAGCTGCGCCGCCGCAAGAGCGAACGGGCGCTGCGCGCGTATCTCGATCAGTTGCGCGACGGCGCCGACGTGGTCGTCGTCGAGTCCCTGCCGTGAGCCGGCGCCACCGCGCGCTGGCGCTGCTGCTGCTGGCGGCTCCGGCGGCGGCGCACGAGCGCACCGTGTCGTTCTCGACCATCGAGGTCGATGGCGAGCGCGCCCGCGTCAGCGTTCGCCTCACCCCGCTCGATATCTCGCGCCTGCCGTGGGCGACGACGGCGGGCGCCGACCTCGACCGCCAGCTCGGCGCCTACCTGGCGGACACGTTGACGCTGCAGGCCGACGGCGGGCCGTGCACGCTGACCGCACCGCCGCGGCGCGGCGCCGGCGACGCGGAGCACGTGCGCTTCACCTGGGACCTGCGCTGCCCGTCGCCGCGCGGCCTGCGCCTGCACAGCGGCGTCCTGCTCGACGTCGCCCCCTCGCATCTGCACTTCGCCCGCGTCCATCTGCCCGGCGCGCCGCCGCGCGAACGGGTGCTGTCGGAAGCCGAGCCGGACTGGTCGTTCGATCCCGGCGGCGGCGCGCCGGTCGGCGATTCGTTGCTCGACTACCTCGTGCTCGGCGTCGAGCACATCCTCACCGGCTACGACCATCTGGTCTTCCTGCTCGGGCTGCTGCTGCTCGGCGGCACCCTCCTCGACGTCGTGCGCATCGTCACCGGCTTCACCGTCGCGCACAGCATCACCCTCGGCCTGGCGGTGTTCGGCGTCGTCCAGCCGGCGCGGGCGCCGATCGAGGCGCTCATCGGCCTCTCGATCGCCCTGGTGGCGAGCGAGAACCTGTGGCTCGAGGGCGGCCGCCGGCCGCTGATACGCTGGGCGCTGGCGGCGGCGCTGCTGGCTCTCGCCGCCGGCGCCGCGGCCGGGCATGGCGTCGTCCCCGCCCTGACGTTGGTCGGCCTGGCGCTGTTCGCCACCTGCTACCTTGCCCTGGTCGAGCGCGTGGCGCGCCCGGCCCCGCTGCGCGCCGCGGTCGCCTTCGTGTTCGGCCTGGTGCACGGCTTCGGCTTCGCCGGCGTGCTGATGGAGGCCGAGCTGCCGTCGGGCCGTCTGGCCCCGGCGCTGTTCGGCTTCAATCTCGGCGTCGAGCTCGGCCAGGTGGCCGCGGTGCTCGCGCTGTGGCCGCTGCTGCGCCTGCTGGCGCGCGTCGACGGCGGCCGCTGGCACCGCGCCGTGATCGACTATGGCTCCGCCGCCATCCTCGCGGTCGGCGTCTTCTGGTTCGTCACCCGCTCCTACGGTTGATCGCGGGCTGCGCCGCCACCCCACCCCCGGCGCCGAGGGCCCGGCGCCCTCCAGGCC
>JBOHWA010001082.1:0-2530 GCA_050735855.1 Binatia bacterium | reverse complement strand
GAGGTGGTGGCCGCGGCGCGATCGGCCGACAAGCTCGCCGCGCTGGCCGCCGGGCTCGGCGCGGCGCTGCAGCCGGTGGCGACCGACGTCTGCGATCCTGCCAGCATCGACCGCCTGGCGCGCACCGCGCACGCCGGCGGCGCCGTCGATGCGGTGATCAACAACGCCGGGTGCGGCCTGGTCGAGCCGTTTCTCGCCTCCGACCCGCGGCGCTGGCGTGAGACCCTCGATACCAATCTGGTCGGTGCGCTGCTGATGGCGCGCGCCTTCCTGCCCGGCATGCTCGCCGCCGGACGCGGGGCGGTGCTCAACGTCGGCTCGGCCAGCGCTGCAGGCTGGCCCCACCTGACCCTCTATGCGGCCTCGAAGGCTGCCCTGCTTGCGGCCAGCCTGGCGCTCGACCGCGAGTACGCCGGGCGCGGCGTGCGCGTGCTGCATGTCGAGGTCGGTCCGACGGCCGGCACCGGCTTCGGCGACCATTCCGATCCGCAGCATCTGCCGGCGGCGCGCGCGGCGTGGACGGCGCTCGGTATCCCCTGGGCGATGGACGTCGGCCTGCCGGACGGCGCGGCGGCCACGCTGCTCGCCGCGCTGGCGCCGGCGTTGGCGGACTGAGCTCGTGTCGCGCCGCCGCGCCATCCTGCTCGGCGCCGCCGCGACGCTGATCGCCCTCGCCGTGCTGGCCTTGCCGCTGCTGGCGGCGGCCGGTCGCTACCTGGTGGAAGAGAGCCCGCCCGAGCACGCCGATGCGATCGTCGTGCTGACCGGCTCCTACCCCGACCGCATCATCGAGGCCGTGGCGCTCTTCCGCGAGGGCTTCGCGCCGCATCTGATCCTCTGCCGCGAGCCGCAGAACGCCGGCTTCCGCCGGCTGAGCGAGCTCGGCGTCACCGCACCGCGCTACTACGAGCTCAATCGGTCCGTCGCCGAGCAGCTCGGCGTCCCGCCGGCGGCGATCAGCGTCGTCGATCGTCCGGCCGGCAGTACGTACAGCGAGGCGGAGCTGGTGATCGAATACGTGCTGGCGCGCGGCTATACGTCGATCCTGCTGGTCACCTCGAAGTACCACTCGCGGCGCGCGGCGCGCATCTACCGCCATCTCGCCGCCGGCAAGTTGCGCATCATCGTGCGGCCGGCGCGCGACGACGATTTTCAGCCGGACGGGTGGTGGCGCGACCGCGCCAGCACGCGCCGGGTGATCATCGAGTATCAGAAGCTGCTCACCTTCCTGCTGCTCGACCGCTGGAAACTGTCGCCGGTGCGCGTCGCGACGCCGTCGCCGGTGGCGGGCTGAGCGGCATGGCCGACCCCACCGGCCTGGTGCCGATCTACCTGCGCGTCGCGCCGGTCGACATCGCCATGATCAAGTTCGTCGTCGAGTCCTACGAGGAGGTCGGCGTGGTGCGCACCATCGACCGCCGCCTCGCCACCATCGTCGTCATGGTCAGCCGCGACTTCCTGGACGTCGCGCGCGGCATCCTCGACGACCTGCACGGCCGCCTCACCTTCGAGGAGATCCCGCCGCCGCCCGGCGCCGACGAGGACTTCATGCTGCGCCTGATCGACGATTGAGCCGCCCCTGGAGGGCGCCGGGCCCTCGGCGCCGGGGGCTGGCGGGCGGGGTGCTCATCGCGGCATGGCCTACAAAAGAAACCGCAAACCACGGATGACGCGAATACGAGCCGAGGAAACGGATTTTCTGAGGGTCCTCTCCGTGAAATCCGTCAATCCGCGTACAGATCGGGCGCGAGCGCGGTGAGTGTCTCCATCGGCTCTGTATCCGCGCCGCGCCGGCGCAGTGCAACCGTGGCGGCGCCCAGGCGCGGCGGCGCCCAGGCGCGGCGCAGCCCAGGCGCGGCGCAGCCATTGACATCGCGGCGGACGTCTGGGAAGGCCGCGCCATGTCGTTCGCCCTGATCGAGAAGCCCGTGCCGCACGTCAGCGTCATCGTCATGAACCGCCCGGAGCGCTTGAACGCCATGTCGTTCGACACCGTCGTGCCGCTGTTCGAGGCGATCGAGCGCGTCGCCGCCGACAACGAGACCTGGGTGGTCGTGCTCACCGGCGCCGGGCGCGGCTTCTGCTCCGGGCTCGACCTCGAGGACCACGGCCTGCCGCCCAATTGCGACCGCCTGCCGATGTCGCGCATCGCCATCCGTGCCATGGAGTACATGGCCAACCTGGTGCCGGCCTTGCGCGCCATGCCGCAGCCGGTGATCGCCGCGGTCAACGGCCCGGCGTACGGTGGCGGCCTGTGCTTGACGCTCGGCGCCGACATTCGTCTCGCCGGCGCCGGCGCCACATTCCGCGGCGCCGGCATCAACAACGGCCTGACCGGCACCGAGCTCGGCGTCAGCTGGCTGCTGCCGCGCCTGGTCGGCGCGGCGCACGCCTGGGACCTCATCCTGAGCGGCCGCGAGCTCGACGCGGCCGAGGCGCTGCGCATCGGCCTGGTCTCACGCGTCGTCCCCGACGCCGAGCTGCGCGCCGCCGCGCTGGCGCTCGCCGCGCAGATGGCGGGCTACAGCCC
>JBOHWA010001081.1:0-11284 GCA_050735855.1 Binatia bacterium | reverse complement strand
GGTATTGCCTGACGCTGGCCATCGCGACGGTCGCGGTCCTTGCGGGACCTGCACGGTGGCGGTTTCGTTCCCTCGTCGTGCTCGGGGCGCTCGTCGCCACTACGTTTCTGTTTCGGCAGCTCACCGGCGCCTTCCTCGCGATGGGCGTGGTTGGCTATCTGTTGCTGGAAGGTCCCGCGGACCGACGCGGGGCCGAGCGGGGCGGGGCCGCTGCGAGCCGCGCCCTGTTGATGCTGATGGCGGGGGTTCTTCTGGCCTACTCGGTGCGGGTGGCGAACGGCTCCGGGTTCCTGTTGTTGGGCCTTTGGCCGGTGAGCCTCCTGTTGTGGGGCGCCGTGCGTTGCCGCGTCGCGAATCGCGAGCTGCTCGGGCTGCTGGCCGGCCTCGGCTGTGGAGCGCTCGGCGCGGCGATCCCGACGCTGGGCTATCATGTGCTCCATGGCTCGCTCGCCGAGTGGTTTCGGGACTGTGTACTGAGCGCGTGGCGCGTGGAGAGCCTGCCGTACGTCAAGGCCCACAGCTATTTCGGGATCATGACGGCAGCCGTTTCCGAACTGCGCGGCGGAGGAGCACTCGATGGCATCGTGAACAATCTCTACTGGATGCTCCTTCCGTTGATGGGAGTTGTGAACGGCGTGTCGTTGTTGGTCTACCTGGCGCGATCGCCCGAGGATCGGAGACCGGCCGCGGCGTTGCCGTATATCGCGGCCTTCTACGGGATGGTCTCCTTGTTCAACCAGATCCCCATGTACTTGTACTATGCGCTGGGACTGCTGGTGCCGGGAGTCTTGTGGACGCGCACGGCTGGTGCGCCGCGGCGGGGCAGTGTGTGGGAGCCCATCATCGTGGCCGTGGGTATCGTGGCGCTCTACTTCCATGCCGCCCAGCCTGCCACTCGAACGCTGGCTGAGGTCGTCGACGGCGTTCGCATCCCCCTGGTCCAGAATACCCGGATCCCGCGCACCTCGCTCTGGCTGGAGCCGCGCGTCGTCGACGCCTACGGCGATCTGGTGGATATCATCCAGCGTGAGACGCAACCTGACGGCACGATCTTCGTGCTGCCGAACCATCCTGAGGTGTATTTTTTCGCCCAGCGCACAAACCCGTTCTGGTTCCCCAATACGTCGTTGGCAGTGCAGGACCCGAATGCCCTTGACCGGGTGCTCCGCGAGCTGGCCGCGCGGCCGCCGGCGCTGGTGATATACGCGCCGCTGGATCGCCATCGCACGGCGATGTCTGACGAGATCATCGCGTTCGTCGAGCGCCGCTATGAGCGGATCGCGACAATCGGAGAGTTTGTCGTCTATCGACGGCCGCCGCCCGCCTCGGATCGCGCCGCATCGCCGTGATCCCCTCCTGCGGCCGCCAGCGGCGCCTGCGGGAGGTTGTTGGCTCTGAAGAGCGTTGAATGCGAAGGGCCGCGTAGGTTTGAGCCGCGCCAAATCGCTGCTGCGGGGGTAGGCCGCCCATGCTATCACTGTGCCTATGGGTACCGCCTCGGCAATCGCGCCACCGCTCCAACTCCCGGCGATCGCGTGGCTCTACGGGCGCAACTTCGACCTGGGATTCACCGTTGGGCTGGCCGCCGTCTCCGTGCTCGCCGGCGCATCGGCGCAAGCCAACCCGGCGTGGTTCGCGCCGTTGTTCTTTCTCAATATGTGGGGGCTCGGCTTCCCGCACGTGGTGGCCACCTTCACGCGCATCGCCTTCGACAAAGCGAGCTTTGCGGAACACCGCTTTCTCACCGTCGGGCTGCCGCCGCTGATCTTCCTCGCCGTGGTCGGCCTCGGCATCAGCCAGGGGCAGTGGCTGCTCGCGACCATCTACCTGTACTGGCAGGCCTTCCATTACACGCGGCAGAGCTACGGCATCGCACAGGCGTACGCGCGGCGCGCCGAGAATGCGCCGCACGTCAATCAACGGCTGTCGCGCTGGGTGCTGTACGCGATCCCGCTGTGGGGCATGATGTATCGCTCCTTCCAGGCGCCGGCGAGTTTTCTCGGTCTCGACGTGTGGTTCGTCCCGGTGCCCGAGTTGGCGGTGCGCCTGGTCGGCATCGCCAGCGCGGCCCTGATCGTCGTGTGGTGCGTCGAGCAACTGCGGCTCGCGCGCAGCGGCCGCCTGCCGCTGTCGCATTTTCTCTACATGGCCTCTCACATCGCCGTGTTCGTCACCGGCTATCTGCTGGTCGACAGCCTCGACGTCGGCTGGCTGATGGTGAACATCTGGCACAACGCGCAGTACCTGCTCTTCATCTGGTACTTCCAGACCAAGCGCTTCGGCGGACGCGTCGACCCCGAGCGCCGCTTGCTCTCCCAGCTCAGCCTGCCGCGCAACGCGGTCTGGTTCTTTGCCACCTGCCTGCTGATCTCGACCGTCGCCTACAATGCGTTCTTCCAGCTGTCGTCGATCATCCCGCTGCAGCCGGTGACGTTGGCGTTCTTGATCGGCCAGACGATCAACTACCATCACTACATCGTCGACGCCGTCGTCTGGCGCCGCCCCGCCGTGGCGCGCGCCCTCGCCCCGCCGGCGGGCTGAATCGCCCGTCTGCCCGCGGCGGCGCAGCGGCCTCAGGTCCGGTGGGCGAACGCCGTGTCCGCCAGTACCTCGACGACGCGGTCCTGGTCGGCGTCCGACAGGCCTGGATAGAGCGGCAGGGAGAACAGGCGGCGCGAGACGTCGGTGGCGACCGGCAGGTCGTCGCGCCGATCGCCGAGCAGTTGGCGGTAGTAGGTCAGCTCGTGCACGGCGGTGAAGTGCAGGCCGAGGCCGACGCCGGCGCTGATGACGGCGGCCATGAAGGCCTGGCGATCGACGGTGACGCGGTCGAGGTCGAGCCGCACGACGTAGAGATGATGGGCGTGCATGTGCGGGTAGGGCACGCGACCGAGCGGGCGCAGCGCCGGCAGGGCGGCGAAGGCGGCGTCGTAGCGCGCCGCCAGGCGGGTGCGCTCGGCGTTGAAGGCGGCGAGCTTGCGCAGCTGGTGGATGCCGATCGCCGACTGGATGTCGGTCAGGTTGTACTTCAGCCCGGGGGCGCTGACGTCGTAGAGCGGCAGCTGTGCCCCGCCGTAGGCCTTCCAGGCGTCGCGCTCGACGCCGTGGAAGCGCAGCAGGCGCATGCGGCCGGCGAGCGCATCGTCGGCCGTGGTGATCATGCCGCCCTCGCCGGTGGTGAGGTTCTTGATCGGATGGAAGCTGAAGATCGAGGCGTCGCCGATGCTGCCGATCGGCCGGCCCTTGTAGGCGGCGCCGGCGGCGTGCGCGGCGTCCTCGATGACGCGCAGGCCGCGCGCCGCGGCGATCGCGCCGATCGCGTCCATGTCGCACGGCTGCCCGGCGAAGTGCACCGGCACGATGGCGCGCGTGTGGCGGGTCAGCTTGGCGGCCAGCAGGCCGGCGTCGAGGTTGAGGGTGTCGGGATCGATGTCGACCAGCACCGGCCTGGCGCCGCACAGCACGATGGTGTTGACCGTCGCCGGCCAGGTCATCGGCGTGGTGATCACCTCGTCGCCCGGCTGCAGCTCGAGCCCCATCATCGCCAGGTGCAGGCCGGCGGTGGCCGAGCTCACCGCCAGCGCGTGCGGCACGCCGGCCAGGGCGGCGAAGTCCTTCTCGAACTGGGCCGTGCGCGGGCCGGTGGTGATCCAACCGGAGCGCAGGCAGTCGACCACTTCGGCGATCTCCTCCTCGCCGATGGCGGGTCGCGAAAATGGAATGTTCATCGGGTGGCGATGACCTCATGGGCGAAGCGCTCGAGCAGCTCGAGGTAGTGGGCGAGGCTGCGATGGCGGAAGCGCAGGTTGAGCGCCGTCGCACCGATGGCGGCATACGACTGCACCAGGGCGCGCGCCGCGTCGACGTCGCGGGCGTCGTCGAGCGGCAGCGGCTGGTCCGGGGTGAGGACCAGGTCGAAGGCGGCGGTGCGCTGCTGCCAGGCCGGCGTGTCGCGCGCCCGCTCGAGCAACGCCGCGAGCTGCGCTCGGTCGAGGCCAAAGGGGTCCCAGCCGTCGGCCAGCTCGAGGGCGCGGCGCAGCGAGCGCAGCGAGCGGCCGCCGATCCAGATGGGCAGGTGGGATTGCACGGCGCAGGGGTCGACGATGAAGTCGGCAAACGCGTAGTGTGGTCCCTGGTAGCTCGGTTGGCGCGCGCCGAGCGCCGCGCGCAGGGCGCGCAGGGCGTCCTCGTAGCGCGCGCCGCGGCCGTCGAAGTCGGCCCCGAGCAGCGCGAACTCCGGCTCCAGGCTGCCGACGCCGACGCCCAGGATGACGCGCCCGCCGGAGAGCCGATCGAGAGTGCCGTAGCGCTTCGCCACCGCCAGGGGGTGGTGGTACGGCAGCACGATGACGTGTGTGAGCAGGCGTATCTGGCGGGTCGCGGCGGCGATGAAGCCGAGCGTCGCCGCCGGCTCGTAGTAGCGGCCGCCGCGCACCTCGGCGACCGGCGTCGGGATGGCGACGTGCTCGCTGCAGCTCAGATAGTCGTAGCCCAGGCGGTCGGCCGTCTCGGCGATGCGGCGGATTTCCTCCGGCCCCGCCTCGACTTCCCAGGCCGCGTGGCTGCGCGGCACCAGGGTCACGACCGGTGTGGTCAGGCCGAAGCGCATGGGCGGTTCCTAGCCGAATGACGTGGCAAAATGAATCTTGTCCGTCACCACCGTGCCACTGGCACACCGAGTGTCGCGTGGACGCGACAGATGGTGCAACCGCGATGACACCTTGGCGTCAGAAGGGTTGGAAGATGCCGCTCGCCGCGCTGGCACGTGGCATGCTCTCCCCCGATGTCAGAATGGCCGCAAGCGCAACCAAGACCGGTCGCAATCATCGTCACACCGGCGGGCGTCCACGGCACCTGCAGCGCGCCAACCGCTGTCAGCGTCGCCTGAACGTTCCCTCCCCGCTACAGCGCGTCGCCCGCACCGCGCTGCGCGGCAGGCGTACGACGCTGCTCGATCTCATCCAGGTCGTGCAGCAGTACGTGGCGACCGATGCGGAAGTCGTCGCCGTCGTCACCTTCCTGGTCAACAGCGGCGCGGTGGTCTTGGCCGGCAACTTCGCCGGCATGCGCATCTGACTGGAGGGCGCCGGGTGACATCTTGACTTGCACCCCCCCGCTCCACAGAGTCGCCGCTTCATGGCCGACTCTCTCGTCGTGGTCGGGGCGCGCGAGCACAACCTCAAGAACATCACCGTCGCGATCCCGCGCTACAAGCTGGTGGTGATCACCGGCTTGTCGGGCTCGGGCAAATCGTCGCTCGCGTTCGACACCATCTATGCCGAAGGGCAGCGGCGCTACGTCGAGTCGCTGTCCTCCTATGCGCGACAGTTCCTCGAGCAGATGGAGAAGCCCGACGTCGACTCGATCGAGGGCCTCTCGCCGGCGATCGCCATCGAGCAGAAGTCGACCAGCAAGAACCCGCGCTCGACGGTGGGCACGGTCACCGAGATCTACGACTACCTGCGGCTGCTCTTCGCCCGCATCGGTACGCCGCACTGCTGGCAGTGCGGGCGCGAGATCGCGCCGCAGACGGTGCAGCAGATCGTCGACCGCGTCCTCACGCTGCCGGAGCGCAGCCGCGTGCACATCCTGGCGCCGGTCGTGCGCGACCGGAAGGGCGAATATCGCAAGGAGCTGCTCGAGCTGCGCAAGGCGGGCTTCGTGCGCGTGCGTATCGACGGCGCGTTGCGCGACCTGGCCGACGACATCACCCTGGTGAAGAACCAGAAGCACACCATCGAGGTGCTGGTCGACCGACTGGTGATCCGGCCGGGGATCGAGGGCCGCCTGGCCGACTCGCTCGGCGTCGCCTTCAAGTACGGCGAGGACGTGGTCAGCGTTGCCGTGCTCGGCGACAGCGGCGACGAGCCGGTCAGCGAGACGCTCTACAGCCAGCGCTTCGCCTGCAGCGCCTGCGGCGTGTCGTTCCCCGAGCTGACGCCGCGGCTGTTCTCGTTCAACAGCCCGCACGGCGCCTGCGTGACCTGCAGCGGACTGGGGACGACCAACTACTTCGATCCCGACCTGATCGTCCCCGACGATCGCAAATCGCTGGCCGACGGCGCCATCGCCCCCTGGACGCGCAAGAGCGGCGAGCACGCGCGCCAGGATCTGCTCGCCGGGCTGGCACGGCACTTCAAGTTCAAGCTCGACGCGCCGTTCAAGGAGCTGCCGAAGAAGGCGCGCGACGTCATCCTGTTCGGCACCGGCGAGCAGGAGATCCGCTTCGTCTACGAGAAGGGCAAGCGGCGCTACGAGTTCAGCCGCAAGTTCGAGGGCATCGTCAACGCCCTCGAGCGCCGCTACAAGGAGACCGACTCCGACTGGATGCGCGAGGAGCTCGAGCAGTTCCGCAGCGTGCGCCTCTGCGCCACCTGCCAGGGCGCGCGGCTGAAGCCCGAGGCGCTGGCGGTGCGGCTGCACGGCAAGACGATCACCGAGGTGGCCGCCCTGTCGATCGGCCAGGCGGTGCGCTTCTTCGAAGCGCTGCAGCTCACCGAGCAGGAGACCGCGATCGCCGAGCGGCTGCTGCGCGAGGCGCGCGAGCGGCTCGGCTTTCTGCACAGCGTCGGGCTCGACTACCTGACGCTCGAGCGCCGCGCCGCCTCACTCTCCGGCGGCGAGGGCCAGCGCATCCGCCTGGCGACGCAGATCGGCGCCAGCCTGAGCGGCGTGCTCTATGTCCTCGACGAGCCCTCGATCGGTTTGCACCAGCGCGACAACGAGCGCCTGCTCGAGACGCTCAAGCGCCTGCAGTCGCTCGGCAACACGGTGATCGTCGTCGAGCACGACCGCGACACCATCCTGGCCGCCGACCACGTCATCGACATGGGCCCCGGCGCCGGAGTGCACGGTGGCGACGTCGTCGCGGAGGGGACCCCGGCGGAAGTGCTCGCCAACCCTGCCTCGCTCACCGGCCGCTACCTGTCGGGTGCGCTCGAGATCGCCGTGCCGCTGCAGCGCCGTGCCGGCAGCGGCTGGAACCTGACCGTCAAGGGGGCGCGCCACAACAACCTACGCAACGTGACCGTCGACTTCGCGCTCGGGACGATGACCTGCGTCACGGGCGTCTCCGGCTCGGGCAAGAGCTCGCTGGTCATCGACACGCTGTACAAGGCGCTGGCGCAGCGCCTCTACAACGCGAAGGACAAGCCGGGCGAGCACGACGACGTCGTCGGCTGGCAGCTGATCGACAAGGTGATCGACATCGACCAGGCGCCGATCGGCCGCACGCCGCGCTCCAACCCCGCGACCTACACCGGGCTGTTCACCCACATCCGCGAGCTCTTCGCCCAGCTGCCCGACGCGCGCGTGCGCGGCTTCGAGCCCGGGCGTTTCTCGTTCAACGTCAAGGGCGGGCGCTGCGAGGCGTGCAGCGGCGACGGCGTCATCCGCATCGAGATGCACTTCCTGCCCGACGTCTACGTCACCTGCGAGGTGTGCCGCGGCTCGCGCTACAACCGCGAGACGCTCGAGGTGCGCTACAAGGGCAAGAGCATCGCCGAGGTGCTCGATCTCACCGTCGGCCAGGGGCTGGAGTTCCTGGTCAACGTGCCGCCCATCCGCCAGAAGCTCGAGACCCTGGCCAGCGTCGGCCTCGACTACATCCACCTCGGCCAGGCGGCGACGACGCTCTCCGGCGGTGAAGCGCAGCGCATCAAGCTGGCCAAGGAGCTCAGCAAGCGCTCGACCGGGCGGACGCTGTACATCCTCGACGAGCCGACCACCGGCCTGCACTTCCACGACATCAACCGCCTGCTCGACGTCCTGGCGCGGCTGACCGCCTCGGGCAACACGATCGTCATCATCGAGCACAACCTGGACGTGATCAAAACCGCCGACCGCGTCATCGATCTCGGCCCCGAAGGCGGCTCCGGCGGCGGCGCCATCGTCGCCGTCGGCACGCCGGAAGAGGTGGCGCAGGTCTCCGCCTCGCACACCGGCCGCTTCCTGCGCCAGCTGTTGCCCGGCCTGGCGGCGTAGGGCCTGGGCCCCGTGGAGGGCGCCGTGCCGGCGACCAGCATCCCGCCCGCCGCCCCCCGGCGCCGAGGGCCCGGCGCCCTCCACGGGCGCGTTTACGGAGCCTCGGCTGTCAACCGTCTTGGCGTACCCCACTGCGGTCCGTTACAGTCTGCGCAGATGTCGCGCGTCGTCTACATGGACAACCACGCCACCACGCCGGTCGATCCGCGCGTGCTCGAGGCCATGTTGCCCTACTTCGGCGAGCGCTTTGGCAACGCCGCGAGCCGCAGCCACCCGTTCGGGTGGCAGGCGGAGGAAGCGGTCGAACAGGCGCGCGGTGAGATCGCCGCGCTGATCAGGGCGCCGGCGCGCGACATCATCCTGACCAGCGGCGCGACGGAGTCCGACAACCTGGCGATCAAGGGCGTGCTCGAGCAGCAGCGCGAGCGCGGCGATCACATCATCACCGCGGCGACCGAGCACAAAGCGGTGCTCGACCCCTGCAAGGCGCTGCAGAAGGCCGGCTTGGCGACCGTGACCGTGCTGCCGGTCGGCGACGACGGGCTGGTCGATCCCGACGACGTGCGCGCCGCGATCACCGAGCACACCGTGCTGATCTCCCTGATGCACGCCAACAACGAGATCGGCAGCCTGCACCCGATCGCCGAGATCGGCCGTATCGCCAAGCAGCACGGCGTCCTCTTCCATTGCGACGCGGCGCAGAGCGTCGGCAAGGAAGCGCTCGACGTCGAGGCGATGGGCATCGATCTGCTCGCCCTGACCGCCCACAAGCTCTACGGCCCCAAGGGCTGCGGCGCCCTGTACGTGCGTGGGAAAGCACCGCGCGTGCGCCTGGCGCCGCAGATCCACGGCGGCGGTCACGAGCGCGGCATGCGCTCGGGCACGCTCAACGTACCCGGGGCGGTCGGCCTCGGCCGCGCCTGCGCCATCGCCGCGGCGGAAATGGCGGCCGAGCGCACCCGCCTGCTGCGCCTGCGCGAGCGGCTGCAGCACGGCATCCTGCGCGAGATCGACGAGGTGCTGCTCAACGGACACCCGGACCAGCGCCTGGCCGGCAACCTCAACCTCAGCTTTGCCGACATCGACGGCGAGTCCTTGCTGGCGGCGCTGCCCGACGTCGCCGTGTCGTCGGGTTCCGCTTGCAGCTCCGCGACGCTCGAGCCCTCGCACGTGCTGCGCGCCATCGGGCTCAGCGACGAGATGGCGCACGGCTCCATCCGCTTCGGGCTGGGTCGCTTCAACACCGACGCCGATGTCGACTATGCCGTCGAACGCGTCGTCCACGAAGTGCGCCGCCTGCGCGCCCTCTCGCCCACCTACGCCATGCGGCGGCGCGCCGCGCTGTGAACAAGGAGATCCACTGTGGCCATCACCCTGACCGACAATGCCATCATGAAGATCCTCACCCTGGTGACCGATGCCCCCGAGAAGGGGCTGCGCGTCAAGGTCATCGGCGGCGGCTGCTCCGGGCTGCAGTACAAGATGGACCTCGACGCACCGAAGAGCGGCGACAAGATCTTCGAGCGCGACGGGGCCAAGGTGGTGGTCGACCGCAAGAGTTTCCTTTACCTGAACGGCACCGAGCTGGACTTCGCGGACGGCCTGATGGCGACCGGATTCACCCTGCACAATCCCAACGTGAAGAAGACCTGCGGCTGCGGCGCGTCGTTCTCGGTCTGACCGCCAGGCTTCTAACCTACTGAAATATCAAGCGTAACGCCTGGCTACCGATGGGGGGCGAGGGGCTCCAGCCGAGCCTCTTCTCCGCCGCCGCCCGGCTCGGCGGGAGCCTCGCCCTCCCGATGCCCCCGCCCCTCCGGTCGCCCCCCGACGGAGAATTTTTCCCGATCTTGAATAGCCGCATGAGAGCCCTCGTCTAGGAGGGCATGCGTGACGACCTGGTAGGCGAAGGACGCCTCTTTACTCCCGACGTGATGCTGCCGGCCCAGTACTTCGCGGTACTGCGCAAGACGGCACCGCAAGGACCCGAGTATCAACTGGTCATTGCGATGCTGCAGGACGCCATCGAGTGCGTGCAGAAGTACCGCTTTGCGACCGACGAGAACGGTCGCGGGCTGTACGAGGATGCGCGCGACTGGATCGCGTCCGAGGACCGCCGCTGGCCGTTCTCATTCGAGAACATCTGCGGCGTGCTCAACCTGCACCCGGACTACCTGCGGCGCGGCCTGTTCGAGCAGGCCGAGCGCAATGACGCCGCCCGCCGGCGCGACAACGTGGTGCCTTTCAAGGCTCCGGCCGCGCGCTACGTGCCAGCGGCCGAACCGGCCGCCGCCAAGGCCAGCTGACGCCCCCGGCGCCGGCGCGCACTCGGGCGGACCCCCCCTCCGCCTTGCGCCGGCGCCGCCTCCCCCTTCCGTTGCTCACGTTGCGCCGCCGCGCCGGCGCGGCCTAAGCTGCCGCCGTGTGGCGTACCGTGCGGCGCTCGATCGCCCTTGCCTTCCTCCGCCTGTCGGAATGGCTGCTGGCCCGCGTCGGCCGGCGACCGGCCTACGGCGTCCTGACGCTCGATCTGAGCGGTGAGCTGTCCGAACAGGGCGGCGAGCAGCGCCTGCTCGGCTTCCTGCGCCGCTCGAGCGGCGACTACCTGGGCCTGATCACGCTGCTGCGCTGGGCGCGCGAGGATGCGCGCCTCGCCGGCGTGCTGATCCGCTGCGACGACCTGCAGGTCAGTTGGGCGCGGCTGCAGGGGCTGCGCCGCTCGCTGCAACGGCTGCGGGCCGCCGGCAAGCAGGTGTGGGTGCATCTGGAGCGGGCCGGCGTCGGCGAGTACTACCTCGCCGCGGCGGCCGATCGGGTGTCGCTGACCCCGGCGGCGACGCTCGACGTCACCGGGCTGTCCTCCGAGGCGGTCTTCTTCCTCGATGCCCTGGAGAAGGTCGGCGTCGAGGCCGACGTCGTACAGATGGGGCGCTACAAATCGGCCGGCGAAGCCGTCACCCGGCGCGACATGTCGCCGCCGCACCGCGAGATGCTCGAGGCGCTGATCGGCGATCTCTACGATCAAGTGGTCGAGGGCGTCGCCGAGGGGCGGCGACTGGCGCCCGACACGGCGCGTGAGCTGCTCGGGGCCGGACCGTTCGTCGGTGCCGAGGCGCTGCAGCACGGGCTGATCGATGCGGTTGCCTACGCCGATCAGATCGAGCAGCAGCTCACCGACGCCTGCGCCGGCGCCAAGACGATCGAGCGCGCGGCCTACGTCGCCCGGCGCGGCCGCGGCGTGCGCATCGCGACGCCCAACGAGTACCGGATGCCGACCAAGATCGTCGGCATGGCCAAGGGA
>JBOHWA010001080.1:0-4092 GCA_050735855.1 Binatia bacterium | reverse complement strand
GCCGCGGCCGGCGCCGGCGCCGCCGCCTCCCGGTCCGCCGGTGCGCTCGCGCGCTTCGCTGACCTTCAGGGTGCGCCCGTCGAGTTGTTGCCCATCGAGCGCCGCGATGGCCTTTTCGGCGTCATCGGATGAGGCCATCTCGACAAACGCGAAGCCGCGCGGGCGGCCGCTCATCCGATCGGTGATCACCGATACGGATGCGACCTCTCGACCGTCTGCCGCGAACGCCGCGCGCAAGCCTTCCTCGGTGGTAGTGTAGGAAAGATTCCCGACGTAGACCTTGGTGCCCATCGCCTCTCCGAACCTTTCTGTTCGCGGTCCCTGCGCCAGCGCCGATTGCCGCGGACTCCTGGAAAAATCTGCGCCGCACATTAGCCCACGTCGATCGGGGAGAAAAGAGCGATGATGAAAAAAACTCACGCCGCGATAAGCCGCGGCGTGCCTCCGCCGCGGGGGCGCCGAGTGGCGTCGCGGCCGCGCCGGGACGCTCCGCGTAGGCCGGGAGCGGGGCGCCGGCTTGCCACGATCGGCGAACCCGCCTTGACTCTCCGCAGCCTGCGCGCCAGACAGCGGGAATGAGCAACCGTCCCCGTACCGTCGCAATCGTCGGCGCCACCGGCGCCGTCGGCGAGGTGCTGCTCGATGTCCTGGCGTCGCGCCGCTTCCCCATCGGGGAGCTGCGCCCGCTGGCCAGCGAGCGCTCCGCCGGCACCACCGTGCAATTCGCCGGCCGCGCCGTGCCCGTCGAGCTGGCCCGCGCCGAGGCCTTCGACGGCGCCGACTTCGTCTTCTTCGCCGCGACCGGGACGCTGTCCAAGGACCTCGCCCCCGAGGCGGCCAAGCGCGGGGCGGTGGCGATCGACAAGTCGGGCACCTGGCGCATGGACCCGCGCGTGCCCCTGGTCATCCCGGAGGTGAACCCCGACGCGCTCGCCAGCCACGAGGGCATCGTCTCGTGTCCGAACTGCACGACCATTGGCTTCGTCATGGCGCTCGAGCCGCTGCGCCGCGTCGCCGGCCTGAAGAGCGTCGTCGTCACCACGCTGCAGGCGGTCAGCGGCGCCGGCAAGCCCGGCATTGACGAGCTCGATGCCCAGGTCGCGGCCATCGGCCGCGGCGAGGCGCCGGTGCTCAAGACCTTCGCCGCGCCGATCGCCTACAACGTCGTGCCGCTGTGCGAGACGTTCCGCGAGGACGGCTACTCGACCGAAGAGGTCAAGCTGCTGTTCGAGACGCGCAAGATCCTCGACATGCCCGACCTCGACGTCAGCATGACCTGCGTGCGCGTCCCGGTGCCGGTGGGCCACTCGGCGACGGTGCTGGTGGAAACCGAGCGGCCGTTGAGCGCCGCGGCGGCGCGTGCCGCGCTGGCTGACTTTCCCGGTGTCCGCGTCGTCGACGACCCGGCCCACAACCGCTTCCCCACCCCGGCCGACGCCGCCGGCGGCGACGAGGTGCTGGTCGGCCGCGTGCGCAAGGACCTGCACAGCGATCGGCTGTGGCTGTGGGAGGTGTCGGACAACCTGCGCAAGGGCGCCGCCACCAACGCCGTGCAGATCGCCGAGGAGATGATCCGCCGCGGACTGAAGTGACGCCGGCGGGCGGCAGCGCTACTTGCGCTCGACCTGGCGCAGGATGCGCTTGCGCAGGCGGATCGACGCCGGGGTCACCTCGACCAGCTCGTCGTCGCCGATCCACTCGATGCCGGTCTCGAGGCCGATCTGGCGCGGCGGGGTGATGACGACGTGCTCGTCACGCCCCGAGGCGCGGATGTTGGTGAGCTTCTTCTCGCGCACGATGTTGACGTTCAGGTTGGTGTCGCGCGAGTACTCGCCGATGACCATGCCCTCGTAGACGCGCGTGCCGGGGGCGATGAACATCACGCCGCGCTCCTGCATGTGGAAGATGGCGTACGGCGTCGCGACGCCTTCGCGGTCCGAGACCATGGCGCCGTTCGTGCGCGCCTGGATATCGCCGTGCCAGGGCGCCCAGCCGTTGAACAGGGCGTTGAGGATGCCGGTGCCGCGCGTCTCGGTCAGGAAGCGTGAGCGGAAGCCGATCAGCCCGCGCGACGGCACGTTGAACTCGAGGCGGACGCGGCCCGAGCCCGTATGCGTCATCCTGGTCATCTTGCCGCGCCGCACGGCGAGCAGCTGCGAGACGACCCCGATGTAGTCCTCCGGCACGTCGACCAGCAGCAGCTCGACCGGCTCGTTGAGGACGTCGTCGATGGTCTTGGTGATGACCGTCGGCTTCGACACCTGCAGCTCGTAGCCCTCGCGCCGCATGGTCTCGATCAGGATGGCCAGCTGCAGCTCGCCGCGCCCGGTGACGCGCAGCGCGTCAGGTGAGGCGGTGTCCTCGATGTGCACGCTGACGTTGCGCCGGCCCTCGAAGGTCAGGCGCTCGCGCAGCTTGCGCGAGGTGACGAATTCGCCCTCGCGGCCGGACCACGGCGAGGTGTTGGCGGCGAAGATCATCGCGATCGTCGGCTCGTCGATGCGGATGGCGGGCAGGGCGCGCGGGCGCTCGCGGTCGGCGATGGTATCGCCGATGTTGATCTCCTCGATCCCGGCCACGGCGACGATGTCGCCGGCGCCGACGCGCTCGGCCTCGATGCGCTTCAGTCCCCGCCAGGTGAGCAGCCGGGTGATCTTCACCTGGCGCTGGCCGCCGTCGGGCGTGCAGAGCAGATACTGGCCGCCGCTCAGCAGCTCGCCGTGCTTGACCCGCCCGATGGCCAGGCGGCCGACGTAGTCGTTGTAGTCGAGGTTGTTGCACTGGAACTGCGTCGGCTGCTCCGGATCGATCGGCGGGCCCGGCATGCGCTCGACGATCGCGTCGAAGAGCGGCCGCAGGTTCTCGCCGGGCTGCGCCAGCTCGCGCGTGGCGAGGCCGGCGCGGGCGTTGGTGTAGATGAGCGGGAACTCGAGCTGCTGCTCGGTCGCGTCGAGGTCGATGAACAGGCCGTAGACTTCGTCGACCACCTCGGCGACGCGGGCGTCGGCTCGGTCGATCTTGTTGATGCAGACGATCGGCGGCAGGCCGAGCCCGAGCGCCTTCTGCAGCACGAAGCGGGTCTGCGGCAGCGGCCCCTCGGAGGCGTCGACCAGCAGCATGACGCCGTCGACCATCGCCAACGTGCGCTCCACTTCGCCGCCGAAGTCGGCGTGCCCGGGCGTGTCGACGATGTTGATCTTGATGCCGTGGTAGTCGACGGCCGTGTTCTTGGCCAGGATGGTGATGCCGCGCTCGCGCTCGAGGTCGTTCGAGTCCATGACCCGGTCGACGACGTGCTGGTTGGCGCGGAAGATGCCGCTCTGGTGCAGCATCGCGTCGACCAGCGTCGTCTTGCCGTGGTCGACGTGGGCGATGATCGCAATGTTGCGAATATCGGAGCGGCGGTGCGTGGGGGTCGACATGATGGGCGGCGAGCAGGGTGGCGGGCCAGACCCGCGCTGGTGATCTGGGGAGACTTACCAGGCGCTGTCAGCCATAGCCAGCCAACCCCCCGCGCGCCGCCCGACGATCAGGGGGTGACCTTGATGCGCAGCTCGTCCTCGCCCAGCGCCCCGTCGGCGTTGGTCACCGTGAGGATGACCTGATGCAGGCCGGGCTTGGTGAAGGTGTGCGACACCGCCGCGCCGGTCGCCGCCTGGCTGCCGTCGGCGAAGCGCCAGGTGTACACGGGATTGCTGACGCCGGGCGGTGGGTCGGCGGTGAAGGCGACGGTGAGCGGCGCCGTGCCGCTGGTCGGCTTGGCCTCGGACCAGACGATGATCGTTTCGATCGGCTGATCCGGGACGTCGGTCAGCTCCTTCTTGATGCTCTTCTCGCCCTTCAGGGCATCATACCCCTCGAGCGTGTCGAGCTCCTTCAGCTCCTGCGGCGTGTCCGCCGCGCCGGCGATGCCGGCCAGTCCCACACCGACGACGACACAGGTTACGATCGACCACCTCCGCACGCTGCCCAGCATCAGATCCTCCTTGGTTGAGTGCGCCAGCTCGCCTACATAGCGAGACGGAGGCGGGGCGGGAAGGGAGAATCGCGCCCGCGTTCACCCGGCCGGCGCGATCCGTTACAGTGCGCCGC
>JBOHWA010001079.1:0-3581 GCA_050735855.1 Binatia bacterium | reverse complement strand
CTCGCCGGCAGCGTGACGCACGGCGAGGCTGACCTGAGCCTCAAACTGAGCCACTACCGAACGCGGTTGCTGCGGCGCGCGCATGGCGATAGGACCTGTCGTCATGCGCGCGTCGTGGCTGTGGAGGATCGTCGCAATGTGCGTGGTGGCGGGGTCGTCCGCAGGGCGCGCCGACATGCCACCGCCGACGACGGCCGTCTCCCCCGCAGCGGCGGCAGTGGCCGCCGCACCGGCGCGCCAGCTGGCCGAAGCGTTCGTCGAGGACCTGCGCAGCGGACGCGTCGATGCGGCCTACGCGCGCATGGAAACAACCTACCGGGCCGAAGCGCCCATCCAGGCGCTGAAGAACGGCCTCAACGCGATGATGGACTACTACGGCACGCCGAGCGCCTACGTGTACAAGGCGCAGGAGGAGGGCCGCCGGCGCTATCCCGACGGCGGCGAGAAGCCGCAGCGCAAGGTCTGGTTCGCCACGCCGACGCCGAAGCACGCCGCCGGCGTCTTCGCCTACGTGCAGGTGGTGCCGGAGGGCGACCACCTGGCGGTGGCGACGTTCTCGCTGCTCAGCTTCCCGGAGGAACCGCCGGAGATGTTACGCTGAGGGCGCCGGAGGCGCCTCAGGCATCCAAGGCAACCAGCCGCGGCAGGATGTCGCTGATCGAGCCGGGCAGCACGGCGTCGGCGATATCGTCCATCTCGGTCGGGTCGGCGTTGACGATCACCAGGCGGGCGCCGTGCCGTTTGGCGATCGGCACGACGCCGGCGGCCGGGTAGACCGCCAGCGTCGACCCGATCGCCAGCAGGAGATCGCACTGGCGGGCGGCCTGATCGGCGCGCTGCAGGTCCTCGGGCACCAGCGCCTGGCCGAAGGAGATGGTCGCCGACTTGAGGATGCCGCCGCAGCTGCGACAGGGCGGATCCTCCTCGCCGGCGCGCACGCGCGCCAGGGCGCGCTCCATCGGCGCGCGCTCGTCACACATCATGCACACCACCTCGCGCATGGTGCCGTGGATCTCGACCACGCGCGCTGGCGCGCTGCCGGCCGCCTGGTGCAGGCCGTCGATGTTCTGCGTGATCAGTGTGTGCAGCACGCCACGCCGCTCGAGCTCGACCAGCGCGCGGTGCCCGGCATTGGGCTCGGCCTGCCGCGCGAACGTCTCGAGCCGGCTCTTCCAGGCGCGCTTTCGCACCTCGGGATCGCCCATGTAGTGCGACAGCGTCGCCATCTTCTCGGCGCCGGGGTTCTTGGTCCACAGCCCCTGCGGCCCGCGAAAATCGGGGATGCCCGAGTCGGTCGAGATGCCCGCCCCGGTGAGCACGACGATGCGCTCCGCCGCACGGATCCAGCCGCGAACTTTGATGATGATCTCTTCCATGGGAAACTACTTCACCACAGAGAGCACAGAGGACACAGAGGAAGACTAAGAAGAGATCTCACCGCGGAGACGCAGAGAACGCGGAGATGAGCTGCGCTTCTCCGCCTCCTCTGCGTCTCCGCCGTGAAGCTCATTTTTTTCTTGGTCTTCCTCTGTGTCCTCTGTGCTCTCTGTGGTCATTCTTCCTCATTTCAGTACAGCGCCGGCGCGGGCCGTGCGATCGAATACCCCGTGTTCAACCACCGGCTGGCCGTTGAGGATGACCGTGTCGATGCCGGTCGGGCGCGTGCTGCCAACGTCGCCGACGGTAGCGGGGTCGAAGACCACCAGGTCGGCGGCCAGGCCGGGGGCGATGCGGCCGCGGTCGCGCAGGCCCATGCGCGCGGCGGAGAAGCCGGTCATGCGGTGCACGGCGTCGGGCAGGGTCAGCAGGCCGAGCTCGCGCACGTAGCGGCCGAGCAGGCGCGGGAAGGTGCCGTAGGAGGCGGGGTTGTCGACGCCGTTGCCGGTCAGGATGGTGTCGGTCTCGAAGCAGCAGGCGCGGTGGGCGAGGACCTTGCGCAGGCTGCCCTCTTCGTCGTCGCGGCCGCTGTAGTTCCAGTTCATGATGCGCGTCTGGCTGCCCAGCTCGCCGATCAGATCGAGGTAGGTGTCGACCTCGTCGCCGCCGCGCTCGCGCGCCACGTCGGCGATCGTCATGCCTTCATAGTGTGCGAGGGCGCGCTTCGGCACCCAGAGGATCTGCGTGTCCTCCCAGCGCATGCCGAGCGCCGGCAGGGCGAAGCGCAGGGTGGCGGCGGCGCGCTCGCGCAGCTCGGGGTCGGTGACGGTCTTGTGCAGGTGGGTGAGCGACCACGGCGGCATGAAGACGACCAGCGTCGTGTTGCCGCCGACGTAGGGGAAGGCGTCGCAGGCGATGTCGACGCCCTCGTCGAGCAGGCGGTCGAGATGCTCGAGCACGCGGTCGGTGGTCGGCCACGTGGCGTCGCCGACGAAGATCATGTGCGAGTGCTGCACCTTGACGCCGTGGGCGCGGAAGACGGCGGCGGTCTCGTCGAGCGCGGCGAGGTTCGACGGCGGCTGGTCCGGGTGGCGCAGGAAGTTGAGCGCGATGTAACTGCGCGCGTGCGAGGTGTAGACGCCGCCGCGCTCGGCCAGGGGCGCGGTCAGGCCGACCAGCTCGTCGGTGTCGGCGAAGACGCCGGGGGCGTAGCCGAGGCCGGTCGAGACGCCGATCGCGCCCTCGTCGAGCGCGGCGCGCACGAGGTCGGCCATCGCCGCGATCTCCGCCGCGGTCGCCGCGCCGCCGGCGCCGCCCTTGACGGCGGCGCGCACGGTGCCGTGGCCGACCAGCTGTGCGACGTTGAGCGCCAGGCCGCGCGTCTCGAGCGCGCTGAGGAAGCTGCCGACGCCGCCCCAGGCGTAGTCGAGATCGCGGTCGTGCAGCATGCGGCCGATCTGCGGCAGCAGCGTCTGGTTGCCCGGCAGGAAGGGCGCCGGCGAGCAGCCGCAGTTGCCGGCGACGATGGTGGTGATGCCCTGCTCGAGCAGCGGCGCCAGCACCTCGGCGTGATTCGGCTGGGGAATCACCCAGTCGCTGTGCGAATGCATGTCGATGAAGCCGGGCGCGACCACCCGGCCGGTACAGTCGAGCGTGCGCGCCGCCGTGGCGCCGTCGAGCGCCCCGACCGCGGCGATGCGGCCGCCGCTGACCCCCACCGCGCCGGCCAGTGCCGCACTGCCCGTGCCATCCAGAATCGCCGCATTGGTGAGCAGCAGGTCGAACGTCATGCGCGCTTCATGGCATGCAGGCCGGGGAATCGGCAACGGTGAACATCAGGCGTGCGCAGGCCGTGCTTGCGCCCGCCGCCGTATCGATGGCGAAATCACCCATGCGCGCAACTCGCCACAGCGGCGCGCCGCCCGTCAAGTTTGCAGTTCGTACGCGCGAGGAAAGAAGAGTTTTCACCACAGAGAGCACAGAGGGGCACAGAGGAAGACCAAGAGAAAGATCTTCACCGCGGAGACGCGGAGGGCGCGGCGAAGCGCGGCTCGTCTCCGCGCCCTCCGGGTCTCCGCGGTAAGATCACTTTTCTTGGTCTTCCTCTGTGCCCCTCTGTGCTCTCTGTGGTGAATATTCCCTCACCCCCGCTCCGGCGAGATCTCCTCCAGCTCGCGGTTGGCCGTCTCCGGCAGGAACAAGCC
>JBOHWA010001078.1:0-2394 GCA_050735855.1 Binatia bacterium | reverse complement strand
GCGCACGTGCGGCGCCAACGCATCAATCCGGAGCGCCGCTGCGCGGCGAAGGGCGGGCGAGCCGCCCGCGCTCCCAGGCCTGAGGCCGCTGCTCGACGCGACTCCCCGGCTCAGCGCCGGGAGGTCGTCCCTACCCGCCGAACACGCTGACGATGATGCGCAGGCGTTGCGCGACGCTGTCGTTGCCCTGCTGGTCGCGGACGGTGACGAAATAGTCGAAGGTCGAGTCCGAGCAATTGCCGCTCGGGCAGGTGAACGGATCGAAGTCGACGACGAACGTGCCGTCGGCGCCGAATACGATGGGGCCCCCGCCGGCCACGAACTCGCTGCCGCCGCCGACCGGACGTCCGCGCATGTCCCAGCTGACGGCGTCGCCGTTCGGGTCGAGATAAGCGAAGTTGAGTGAGAACGGCTCACCGACGACGATCACGCACTGGTCCTGGTCCACGCAGGTGAAGTCGGTCACCACGGGGCTGCGCGAATTCACCTCCAGACACCAGCCGAGCAGCGCGCCGGTGTCCTGCGTCGCGACGTCGGCGACGTTCAGGCGCCAGGTGCCGGCCAGACTGTCGCCGCCGAAGGTGGCGAGCGGCTCGGTCGGCTGCATGCTGCTGTCGATCGCCGCCCAGGGTGGCCCCTCCAGGCAGCGCGCCTCGGCCGGACGCTGCGAGGCATCGTCGAACGTCGCATCGATGTCATCGAGCTGGCAGCCGAACTCCAGCCCGGGCAGGCCAGGGCGATCGAGTAGCACGATGCTGCGACCGCTGTTGACGTGCGTGAGGGTGACGCGCAGGTCGCCGACGTAGGTGTGGGCGACGGCGAGCGTGACGTTGAGGTCGACGACGGTCTGGCCGGTCGGTGGCACGACAATCTCGTTGAGCAGCCCGCCGGCGTTGCCGTCGGGAATCGACGCCGGCCCGGGCAGCGTATCGCAGAAGCTCTGCGGCACCGGGTTCGGCGTTCCCGTCGCGCTCGGTGTCAGGCTCGCCGTGGCGGTGCGCGTCGCGCTGGCCGTCGGCGTCCCGGTCACCGTCGCCGTGGCGGTGCGCGTCGCCGTGGCGGTGGCCTGTCCGGTGGCGGTCGGCGTCGACGAGATGAGCGGGGTCGGCGACGCGGTCGCCGTCCGGGTCGCCGTCGCGGTCGCGCTGCGCGTCGCTGTCGCGATCGGCGTCGCGCTGCGCGTCGGGCTCGCGGTCGGCGTGCCGGCGCCGGGATCGGCGCACAGCAGCGGCGCGTCCTGGCAGGAGCCGAGCTCCTCCTCGCTGACGCCGTCATTGTCGGTATCGAGCCCGACGCCGCCGCCGGCGCGGTAGAGCAGCCGCGTCTGCTGGGCCCCGGCGGTCACGCGCAACACACCGGCCTGCGGACAGGGCTCGCCGACCGCCTGTGCCAGCGACTGCAGGGTCTCAAAGGTCAGCGTGGAGTTGGCACAGGCGACGCCGAGGTCACCGGCGAGCGTGGTCAGCGTCGGCGTCCCGGTCGCGTTCTGGGCGACCACGAAGTCGTCGAACACCACGTCGACCGCATCGTCCGCCGCGCCACCGGCCCCCAATGTGGCGGCGAGCGCTCCGGTCGCCAACCTGGCCGGGCCGTTGAACGTCATGGTGTAGTTGATCGGCACGCATTGGGGGTTGAACGCGGCGATGGCGACGTTGATGACGGTGCCGTCGAACGTCAGGCCGACCGGCGACCCATCGGCGAAGGTGCTGCGGATGGTCCCGTCGAGCGTCAGGGTCGCGCCGGTGGCGCGGCAGGCGCTGCCGAGATCGAGCTGCGGCTGGACGGTGCCGGTCAGCGACGCTCTGGCGGTGAGCTGCAACGCATCCTGTGGCGAGCGGAACACGGCCTCGAGGCCGATGGTGGTTGCCCACGGCGGCAGGGGAATCGGACACACGAGGCTTCCGCTCAGCGTCACCGCTTGCGCCGCGGGCGGCAGCTCGTCGATCACCACCGAGCCGGCCGAGGTGGGCACCTCGCAGGCGTCGAAGGCCAGGGCCATCGTCCGGCCGACGCCGGCGCCGCCGCAGGTGCGCGTCGCCGTGCCACCGAGCGGGCAATTGCCGCCGGCGCCGGCGGTCTCACCGGCGGGGGCGAAGAGCAGCGCTTCGCCGAACTCGAGGCCGCTGACCAGGGCGGTGATCACGGCGGGGATGGCGCTCAGGCCGTTGGCGATCTGGACGGCGGTGCCGGCCAGGGCGTCCGCCGGCGCGCTCGACGTGGTCGGCGTGCGGCTCGGCGTCACCGCAATGGTCGGCGACGGTGAGGCGGAGGCGGTCGGCGTGCGGCTGGCGGTCGCGGTGGCAGAGGCGGTCGCGGTCGCCGGAGCCACGCTGACGGTCGCGGTCGCGCTGGCGGTCGGCGCGACTGCGCTGGGGCTCGCCGTCGCGCTGGCGG
>JBOHWA010001077.1:0-1867 GCA_050735855.1 Binatia bacterium | reverse complement strand
CCGCCGACCGCGGCGCGCGCACGCCCGACGTCGGCTGGAGCCTCGCCGAGCGCCTGTGCGCCCTGCTCGGCGCCCGTCTGGGCACGCGCCGCTGGCCGACCGGCGGCGCCCTCTTCACCCTCGACGTGCCGGCCGCACTGACCCTGTCGTCGGTCGACGCCAGCCGCCGCACCGTCCACTGATCGCCGCCGACGCCTGCAGGGGGAACATCATATGGCGCGCAAGACCTCACGGCCGACCACCGCGCAGCACATCCTGGTGGTCGACGACCAGGCGGAAATTCTCAGCTCCGTGCGCGGACTGCTCGAGCGCCGCGGCTATTCCGTGCTCACCGCCGCCGACGGCGCCAGCGCGCTCGAGCTCTTCCGGGCGCACGACATCCATCTGATGCTGGTCGACTACTTCATGCCGCAGATGAGCGGCGAGGCGCTGATCCGCGCCGTGCGCGCCTTCGATCCGTACGTGCAGATCATCCTGCAGACCGGCTACGCCGGCGAGAAGCCCGCCACCCAGATGATGGCCGAGCTCGACATCCAGGGCTATCACGACAAGGCCGACGGCCCCGACAAGCTGCTGCTGTGGGTCGAGGTCGGCCTCAAGGCGCACACGCTCATCGGCGCCCTGCGCGATCGCGAGCGGGCGCAGAAGGAACTGGTGGCCAACGTCTCGCACGAGCTGCGCACGCCGTTGCACATCATCGGTGGCTACACCGAGCTGCTGCTCGACGGCCACTTCGGCACGCTGCCGGTGGAGGCCTGCGACTCGCTGCGCCGCGTCTCGGTGGCGACCGACAGCCTCGGCGGGCTGGTCTCCGACCTGCTCAGCTACGCCAAGCTGGAGGCCGGGGTGGTCGAGTCGACACTGCAGTGGATCGCCACCGATGACCTCGCCGGCGAGGTCGAGCGCCTGGCGACGTTGCTGCTCGAAGACAGCGACGTGCATTTCGCGCTCGATCTCGCCGATGCGCCGGCGCTGTTCCGCGCCGACGCGCTCAAGGTGCGCACCATCCTGCGCAACCTGGTCACCAACGCGATCAAGTTCACCCCCAACGGCGGTATCGTCCTGCGCGTGTCGCGCACCCCCGACGCGCTCTGCTTCAGCGTGCGCGACAGCGGCATCGGCATCGCCCGCGAGCAGCAGGCATTGGTCTTCGAGCCCTTCCGCCAGCTCGACAGCTCGGTCACCCGCCGCTACCGCGGCATCGGCCTCGGCCTGGCGCTGGCGCGCAAGCTGGCGCGCACCATGGACGGCGAGATCCAGCTCGAGAGCGCGCCCGGCCGCGGCTCGACCTTCACCCTGATGCTGCCGCGCCGCGATCTCGAGCTCGTCGCCACCACCCGCCACGCCACCGCGAGCGCCGCATGAGCCCGCTGCCGCTCACCGAACTGCTCTTCTTCGCCGCCGGCCCGTTGGCCAACGGCATCGCCCTGCCGCTGATCGGCCTGTGGGCCTGGCGGCGCGGCGGCGCGACCGGCGGCGCCCTGGCCGCCGCCTGCTGGCCCGCCGGCCTGCTGCTGCTCAGCGCCCACGATCCGACCGCGCCGCTGCTCCAGCTGCACCAGGTCGCCGCCGCGTTCCTGCCCGCCGCCCTGATCTATCTGGCGCTCAGCTTTCCCGTCGACCGCCTGCGCCGCCGCCGCACCGCGGCGCGGCTCGCCCTGGCGCTGCCCAGCCTGGCGCTGGCCCTGCTCTGGCAGGTGGCGGCCGGCGACCCGTCCACCGAGGCCGCGCTCACGGCGCTGACCGACGGCGGCGCCCTGGTCGGCGCCGCGGCGCTGGGGCTGGCGCTGCTCGCCGGCACCCTGCCCGGCGCCGAGCTGGTGGTGCGCCGGCGCAGCCTGCTGGCGCTGCTCGGTGGGCTCGGGGC
>JBOHWA010001076.1:0-3577 GCA_050735855.1 Binatia bacterium | reverse complement strand
GCGCCGAGGGACCGGCGCCCTCCACGAACCCGTTGTCAGTGGCGTGTCCTGCGTGCTACCGCCGCTGCTGGGGGGCGTTCTCGATGATGCGACTCGTGGATGGGGCGCGGCGCGGGCTGCTCGCGCGGCTGGCGTTGGTGCTGCTGCTGGTACCGGCGCTGGCCTCCGGCCAGGGCTCGTTCGTCAACTTCGAGAGCGGGCATGTGCGGCCGCTGGCGATGTCGGCCGACGGCAACCTGCTGTTCGCGGTCAATACGCCCGACAACCGGCTCTCCGTCTACACCGTCTCGGCCGGCGGCCTGACGCTGGCGACCGAAGTCGCCGTCGGCCTCGAGCCGGTGGCGGTGGCCAGCCGGGTCAACGCCGGCGGGCGCACCGAGGCCTGGGTGGTCAACCACCTGTCCGACAGCGTCAGCATCGTCGAGATTGATCCGCTCGATATCGCGCATTCGCGCGTCACCCGCACGCTGTTGGTCGGCGACGAGCCGCGCGACATCGTCTTCGCCGGCACCAGCTTCAACCGCGCCTTCATCACCACCGCACGCCGTGGACAGAACAGCACCATCGCCGCCGATCTGACCACCGAGGGCATCGGCCGCGCGCTGGTCTGGGTCTTCAACGCCGACAGCCTCGGCGCCGCGCTTGGCGGCACGCCGCTGACCGTGATCACCCTGTTCACCGATACGCCACGCGCCCTGGCGGTCAGGCCCGACGGGACGCGGGTCTATGCCGCCGGCTTCCACTCCGGCAACCGTACGGCCACCGTGCTCGAAGCGCTGGTCACGCCGCAGGGCGGCCTGCCGCCGCCACCGCCGGGGTCGACGACCAACGAGCCCGCCGTCGGTCTGATCGTCAAGTTCAACCCCGGCACCAACCAGTGGAACGACGAGCTCAACCGCAACTGGAATACGAGCATCGCCTTCTCGCTGCCGGATCGCGACGTCTTCATCATCGATGCCACCGCCAGCCCGCCGATCCAGCTGGCCAGCGGCGGCGAGGTCGTCGGCGTCGGCACCATCCTCTTCAACATGGCGGTGCGGCCCGACAACGGGAAGATCTACGTCTCCAACCTCGAGGCGCGCAACCAGGTGCGCTTCGAGCCGCTCGCCGCCGGCGGCGTGCAGGGCCACATCGCCGAGAGCCGCATCACCGTCATCAACGGCACGACGCCGACCGCCCGCCATCTCAACCCGCACATCAATTACGCGGTCGCCACCGGCTCGCCGAGCGAGATCGACCAGAGCCTCGCCTTTCCGTTGGATATGGTGTTCTCGGCCGACTCGCAGACGCTGTTCGTCACCGCCTTCGGCTCGGGCAAGATCGCGGCCCTGGACACCAACGCGCTGGAGGCCGGGACCGTCAGCAGCGATCAGGTCGACGTCGGCGACGGGCCGAGTGGCCTCGTGCTCGACGGACCGCGCAACAAGCTCTACGTCATGAACCGCATCGACCACACCATCTCGATCGTCAGCAACGCCAACAGCCCGTCGCGCGCCGAGAGCGCCGTCGTGCCGCTGCGCTACGATCCGTCGCCGGCGGTTGCCAAGGCCGGCCGCCGCTTCCTCTACGACGCGCGCACCACCTCGGGGCACGGCGACAGCGCCTGCGCCAGCTGCCACATCTTCGGTGACTTCGACAGCCTCGCCTGGGATCTCGGCGATCCGTTCGGCACCGTCGAGGTCAACCCCAACCCGTTCCGCGTCCCCAGCGGCAGCCCCTTCCATCCGATGAAGGGCCCGATGACGACGCAGACCCTGCGCGGCATGGCCGACATGGGGCCGATGCACTGGCGCGGCGACCGCACCGGGGCGAGCACCCCGGGTGGCAACGCGCTCGACGAGGACGCCGGCTTCAAGAAGTTCAACCCCGCCTTCGTCGGTCTGCTCGGCCGCGGCAGCGAGCTGACCCCGGCCGAGATGCAGGCCTTCACCGACTTCGTCCTCACCCTGCGCTACCCGCCCAACCCGGTCCGTGCCCTCACCGACGTCGGCACGGCGGCGGAGAACAGCGCCCTGACGTTCTTCAACAACACCGCCGTCGACAACATCCTGACCTGCAACTTCTGCCACCGCCTGCCGCTCGGCGGCGACGGCCTCTCGTCGATCGAAGGCGAGACGCAGGAGTTCAAGATCGCCCACCTGCGCAACGCCTACCAGAAGGTCGGCATGTTCGGCATGCCGAGCGGCGTCCTCGGCGGCAGCGGCAACCTCGGCGAGCAGGTGCGCGGCTTCGGCTTCCTGCACGACGGGGCGATCGCCACCGTCTTCGACTTCCTCAGCGCGCCGGCCTTCCAGTTCTCCAACGGCGCCACCGGCGTCACGCAGCGCCGCAACCTCGAGGCCATGATCATGGCCTTCGACACCGGCCTCAAGCCGGCGGTCGGCCAGCAGGTGTCGGTCACCCCCGCCAGCGTCGGCGACGCCACCATCATCGCCCGCATCGACCTGCTGGCGGCGCGCGACGATGCCGCCAACTGCGAGCTCACCGCCAAGGGCGTCGTCGGCGGCGAGGCGCGCGGCTGGGTCTACGTCAGCGGCAACAATTTCCGCAGCGACCGCGTCGCCGACGCGCTGATCAGCAAGACCGCCCTGCGCCAGCTCGCCGCCACCACCGGGCAGGAGATCGTCTTCACCTGCGTCCCGCCGGGCAGCGGCACGCGCATCGGCATCGATCGCGACGAGGACGGGACCTTCGACCGCGACGAGCTCGACGGCGGCAGCGATCCGGCCGATCCGAACAGCGAGCCCGGCCCGCCGACACCGACGCCGACCAACACTCCGCCCGCCAGCACCGCGACGCGCACCGCGACGGCGACGGCGACGGCGACGGCCACCGCGACCGCGACGGCGACCGCCACGGCGACGCAGACCTCTACCCATACCGCCGGCCCGCCGCCCACCGCCTCGTCAACGGCGACGCGCACCTTCACGGCCACGATCACGCTGACGCCCACCGCGACGGTGACGCGCACGCCGACCAGCACCCGCACGTCGACCTACACCGCGACGGCGACGCCGACCCTGACCCCGACGAACACCGCCCAACCGACGGTCAACTGCACCGGCGGCGGCGTCATTCAGAAGGCCAAGCTGCGCATCGCCCGCAACAGCAGCCCGGTCGGCGACGAGAAGATCACCATCAAGGGCGAGTTCGTCGTCGCCAACCTCGCCCCGGCGATCGACCCGATCCTCAACGGCCTGAGCTTCAAGCTGGTCGATCGCACCACCAACGCGACCATCCTGACCCGGGTCGTCCCACCCGGCGGCGGCGATCCAGGCTGGCAGGGCGCCTCTCCCAAGTGGAAGTTCCGCGCCACCGACACAGTGACGGCCAACGGCGTCACCAAGGTGCTGCTCAAGGATCGCAGCAGCCGCACGCCCGGCCTCTTCCAGTTCCGCCTCAAGGGCAAGGACACCAACTTCCAGGTCAACGTCGACAACCTGGAGCTGATCGTCGTCCTCGGCGGCCCCACCCAGGGCACCAACGGCCAGTGCGGCCGCGCCCTCTTCAACCCGGCCGGCAGCCCGCCGGACTGCGTGCTGTCGACGAGTTCGCTGCGCTGCGACTGAACCTGGAG
>JBOHWA010001075.1:0-6022 GCA_050735855.1 Binatia bacterium | reverse complement strand
CCCTCCACCAGGCTGCCACTCGCCGGCTGCGTGACTCACCGCGAGGCTGACCTGAGCCTGAAACTGAGCCACTACCCTCGGCCGGGCGCGCGCGGGGACCGGCTCACGCGCGACGGCTGAGCGCGGCGCGAATGCGCGCCTTGGTCGCCGGTGCGCACCAGGCCGGTACAACCTGCTGCTCGAAGTAGCGGCGCTGGGCCTCGCTCAGCGCCAGCAGGCCGTGGCGCAGCGAACGCTTGGTGGCGACGTAGGTCGCGCGCGGCACCGCGGCGAGACGCTCGAGGGCGGCGCGGGCGGTGGCCACCGGGTCGGCTGACACCTCGTCGACCAGGCCCAGCGCGCAGGCGGCGTAGGGATCGTGCAGCGCGGCCTCGAGCAGGACGCGTTCCTGATGCAGGCGCGGCACGCGATCGCGCGCCAGGGCCAGGATCTTGGGCGGAAACTCGAGGCCGAGCGCGACCTCGTTGAGACCGATGCGCAACGCCGCATCGTCCGCCGCGACGCGCCAGTCGGCGCACAGCGCCAGCACACAGCCACCGGCGATCGCATGGCCGTTGACGCAGGCCACGACCGGACCCGGATAGTCGTACAAGCCGTCGATGAGATCGTCGAGCAGGCGCAGGAACTGCGTCATCGCCGGCACCTCGAGGCCCGCCACCTCCTTCAGGTTCAGCCCGGCCGAGAAGGCGCCGTCGGCGCCGCTCAGCAGCAGCGGGCGGCCGCCCGCCTCGCGCAGCGACGCCAGCAGGCGCTGCATCAGGTCGGTGCTGAGCGCATTGCGCCCCGGCGCGGAGATCACGAGATCGACGATGTCGTCAGCCATGCGCGCCCGTACCACGCGGCGCTGGCGACGGGAACCACAGCAACTGCCGGACGGGCGGCCGGCGGACGTCGCTCGATCCAACCTGACCCCCTGCCCTGGCCGCGGTTGCCGTTGACCGTGTCTGCCGCGCGTGGGAGAGGTCGAGGTCCATGGTCCACCACCTTGCCCCCCTCCTTCTGACGGTCAGCCTCCTGCTGCCTGTCACGGCCGACGCGACGGCGCGGTGGATGATCGTCGATCCGCCGCAGGGCGCCGTCGCGCTCGCCAGCGGCGGCACTGGGGCGGCCGAGCTCAGCGGCATCACCTGGGCGGGCGGCACGCAGTTCTTCGTGGTCGGCGACAATGCCGGCGTCGTCTTCCCACTGACCGTCACCCTCGATGCGTCCTCCGGCAGCATCACCACCGCGGCCCTGTCGGCCGGCATCGCGCTGGGCGTTGGAAGCGATCCAGAAGGGTTGGCGTACGACTCGGTCAACGACTCGGTGTACGTCGGCGACGAAAGTGGACCGGCGATCCGCGAGCACGCGCTGGCCGACGGCTCGTTGCTGCAGACCGTCGCCGTACCCGCCGTGTTCAGCGCCTACCGCCCCAATTTGAGCCTCGAATCGCTCAGCCGGGCGCCGGATGGCCCGCTGTGGACGGTCAATGAGGAGGCGCTCAGCGTCGACGGGCCGGTTTCGTCATCGAGCACCGGCACGACGGTGCGCCTGCAGCGCTTCGACAGCGCGCTGGTGCCCGCCGGCCAGTGGGCGTACGTGACCGACCCGATCGCCGGCGATATCGGCGCGCCGGGACGCGATATCGAGGTGAGTGGCGTCTCCGACCTGGTGGCATTGAACGACAACCAACTGCTGGTGCTGGAGCGCGCGCTCGGCGTCGGCCTCTTCCGCCATCGTATCTATGAAGTCGACTTCAGCACCGCGACCGATGTCTCGGCGGAGCCCGATCTCACGCTGGCGTCATACACTGCGGTGACCAAGGTGCTGCTCTGGGAGGGCTTCAGCGCGATCAACTTCGAGGGCATCGCGCTCGGGCCGATGTTGGACGGCGGCGCCCGGAGCCTGCTGCTGGTCTCCGACAACGGCGGCGGCGTGAACCAGTCGCTGCTGGCGCTGACGCTGCTCCCAGCGCCAGCCTGCACCGCCGCCCCCCTGCCCGGCTGCGCGCCCGCCGGAGCCTCGGCGCTGACGGTCGTGAGCAAGGACGGCACGCGCGACAAGCTGGTCTGGACGTGGCGCCAGGGCGCGCTGCCCGACCTGTCGGTGTTCGGCGACCCGACCGCCGCCGGCGGACAGGGCTTCGCCGTCTGTCTGTACGACTCCGCCGCCGGTGTGCCGCAGTTGCGCCTCAGCGCGGCGGTGCCGCGCGGCGCGCCGTGGACGGCCAGCGGCACGACCGCCTTCGACTACGTCGACCGCAGTGGCAGCGCGGACGGCGTGATGAAGGTCGTCCTGCGCGCCGGAACCGGCACCGCCAAGCTCAAGGTGAAGGCCAAGGGCGCGGCGCTCGGCGTGCCGGCACCGCCGATCTCCGGCACGCTGCTGAGCCGCGACCCGGAGATCACGGTCCAGTTCGTCGACCGCGATGCGCCGGGGCAATGCCTCGGCGCGACCTTCTCCGCGGCCAAGCGCGAAGGTGCCGACCGATTGAAGTCGAAATTCTGACCTGCCGCGCGGCAGTCAGAAATCCCCCAGACGACGGAGCTTCTCCTTCACTTCGCGGAGGATGGCCGACGGCAGCCGGCCGAGCGGCCGACGCAGCCGGCGGTTGTCGACCGCCCGGCTCTGGTCGATCATCACCTCGCAATCCGCAGTGTTGCCCGCCAGGCCGCGCGGCAGCAGGACACGGAGGAGATTCTCGCCCGACAGGCGCGTCGTGCACGGCAGGATCCACGTCAACGGATGGTCGGTCTGGTTGAGTAGATCGGTTTGTATCACCAACACGGGACGCAGCTTGCCAGCCTCGGTTCCCTGCCGCGGCCGCAGATCGGCGAGATAGAGCGCGCCGTGTCGGATCTGCAGCGTCAATCGAGCCCCTCGCCGGCAAGATGGTCGAGATCCTCGATCGCCTCCTTCGTCGACCGTCGCGTGGCGCGCGACGCTGCCCGGTACGCCTCCTTGAGCGCGCTGCGCTCCGTGGTCTCCTGCAACAGCCGCAATCCGCGCCGGATGACCTCGACGTTGCTCTTCAGCTTGAGGCGACTCTTGAGAGCCTGCACCAACTGCAACTCTTCCTGCGGCAACGTCACGCTCGACTTGGTATTTGACTTCATACTTTCCTGATACCCAACGCGATCCCGGGTCGCAAGCGGCGCCGGCCGCTCAGCCCTTCATCAACTCGAGCGCGCGGGCGAACAGGCCCAGGGTGACGGCGTGCAGCATGTCGCCGGTGGCCTGCGGCGCCTTGCCGGCGAAGGCGCGCGCGTGCGTGCCTTCGAGCACGATGCCGAGCTTGAAGCAGGCCATGACCGCGTACCACTGGATGGCGGAGAGGTCGCGCGTCGAGCCGGTGGCGTAGCGTGCCACCACCTCGTCGGTGGTCGGCAGCGCGCCCCCCTGGGCGAGCGCCGCGGCCGGGCTGGCAAAGCCTTCGCTCGGCCAGGTGGCGATCAACCAGCCGAGATCGAGCAGCGGATCGCCGATGGTACACATCTCCCAATCGACGATGGCCGCCAGGCGCGGGCCGTCGTACGCGTAGATGACGTTGGCGAAGTGGTAGTCGCCGTGCATGATGCCCGGTGTCCACGTCGTCGGGCGGCTGCGCTCCAGCCACGCGGCGACCTGGTCGAGCCCGGGGATCTGCGGGCCGGGGTAGCCCTCGTGGCGCGAGTACGACTCCAGCTCCTTCATCCAGCGGCCGACCTGGCGCTCGAGAAAGCCCTCCGGCTTGCCGAAGTCGGCGAGCCCGACGGCGACATGATCGACCCGCCCCAGGCTGGCCAGCGCCTCGGCCGCCTGAAAGCCCATCTCGCGCCGGATGGCCGGATCGCCCGCGTGCAGCGCCGGCAGGCCGGTGGAGGGATTGAAGCCCTCGACCGGCTCCATCAGGTAGAACACCGCGCCGCCCATCACCGTCTCGTCCGGACAGCCGGCGATGAAGGCCGGATGCGGCACGTCGCTGCCGGCCAACGCCGTCAGCACCCGCCCCTCGCGCCGCAGCACCTCGTTGCTCGCCGGGCGCAGATGGCGCGGTCCACGCCGCAGCACGTAGTCGCGCCCGCCGCGCTGGAAGCGGATCAGCGTATTCTGCGTGCCGCCGCTGAGCGGCGCGACGCGCTCGAAGTCCCCGCGCGGCAGCCCCTGCGCGTCCATCCATTCCGCCAGCACGTCGAAGTCGACGAGCGCGCGCTCGATACCATGATTCACGTCACTCTCCTGTCCCCTGAGGCAAAGCGGATCCATAGATGAGCACTGTGCGGGTCGTCCGCACAAGGCGACTCATCCCCTGCGCCTGCGCCGCTATGCGGTGGCGCGGCGGCGGTAGGCCACCGGGCAGGGCGCGGCGGCGCGCGCGACGCCGCCGATCTGGCGGCGGCGCGGCTGGGCGTCGGTGAAGCGCGGCGTCAGCTCGTAGGTGTCGACCAGCGCACGCACGGCGATGCGGATGGCCGAGATCGAGAAGCGCTGCGCCGGGCAGGCGTGGCGGCCGTGGCCGAAGGTGCTGACCAGCTCCCTGGCCGGCAGCGCCACCTGTTTCGACAGCTTGCGGCCCTCGTAGTGCGCCGGGTCGAAGCGCTCGAGGCCGGGGGCGGCGCTGGTGTTGTTGAGCGGCAGCATGGTCGTGATCATCACCCCCGAGTCGAGGCGGTAGGTCCGGGTGCCGTCGTCGAAGTCGAGCGGGCTCATGACGTAGCGCAGCGTGATCGAGCGCTGTGCCATGCGGATCGACTCGTTGGCGCACTGCTCGAGCAGGGCGTCGTCGCCGGCGCCCACACGCGCCAGCAGCGCCGGCTCGCGCAGCAGGTTGACCAGGGTCCAGGCGAGCGCGGCGTAGAGGTTCGACTGCGCGCCCATGTGGATGACCATCACGTCGCGCGCCGTCTGCACGTCGCGCTCGGCCTCGGGCAGAGCGGCGAACGGCGCGGCGATGCGCTCGAGGTAGTCGCCGACCGGCACCCCGCTACGGCGCCGGGCGCGCAGGATGTCGCCGATCACCGCCTCGACGGCGCCCATGGCGCGCCGCTCCGGCGCCTTGCGGGTCAGCGCGGTGACGAAGGCCTGCGCCGGACGGACGAAGGAATCGCCACTGTCGAGACGATCGAGATGGGGGATCAGCCGATCGAGCATGCCCGGCGCGGCCGCCTCGCGGCCCGCCCACGCTCCGAGCCCGAGCCGATGCCCGAGCCGGCGCGCCAGCGCGAAGGCCTCGAAGGTGCCGTCCGCCCCCAGCTCGTCGAGTTGCACGCGCATCGCGTCGTGCAGGTGGCCGAGATAGTCCTCGACCTCCTGGCCGCCGAACAGCGCGTGCGGAAACGTGCGCCGGCCGACCAACAGCTCGGCCGGTAGCTTGCGCTTGAGCACCAGCTCGAAGGTCGCCAGGCCGAAGCTCGCCTCGTGCTCGGCCAGCCCGTACAGGCGCGCGACACCGGCCGCCGAGAAGACGCAGAAGAGGCGGTAACCGAAGGCGTCGAGGACGAAGGTGTCGCCGTGGCGCCGGCGCGCCGCGGCGAAGCAGGCGGTCGGATCGCGCAGCAGGGCGGCGCCAGCCTCGACCCACGGCAGTGGCCCACCCACGCGCGGCGGCATGGGGTCGATTGCAGGCAGAGGTGGCGGGCGGAAGCGCATCGGCGTGGGGCGTCGAGGGAGAAGACCCTGCACACGAAGGGAGATCAAGCGGCGGCCCCGGGGAGGGTAGGAAGACGGGAGAGGAAGGGCGCTGGCCAACAGAGAGCAAAGCCGACCACGGATTGCACGGATTGACGGATTTCACGGAGTGATGCCCAGAAACTCCGCGTCATCGGCTCGTATGCACGCAATCCGCGGTTTACCTCTTCCGTATTGAGGGCAAAGCCAGGCGACACGGAAGATCGCTTTGCCCAAGAGTTCCCCGCCACGGTTCAGTCCGCGCGTTCCTCAATTCGCGGGTGCTGATCCCAAGGTCCCTTCCCCCCTTGCGGGGGAAGGACAGGATGGGGGGTTGCTCGAGCTTCAACGCTGGCGTCGTTCGCGGACGTCCCCCCATCCTGACCTTCCCCCGCAA